>JAKVCH010000123.1 GCA_022447485.1 Polyangiaceae bacterium
GGTTTTGCGTAGCGTCGGGTCCCCAGCCTTACGCGCCTGCACCTGCACGCAAGCGGCACTGAAAAGTTCGTTCACGCAGCCTTCTCGGGCATTCTCGAGAGCAATTTCGAAAAGAGAGCGACAGGGCGTTGGGTGCATCGTCGCAGAGGCGGGGTTTCCACCATGAGCTCGAGCATGTGCCTGCATGAGAGTCGCATGGCCGAGCTCCTCGACAGCGGCCTTGCGGGCAGCCATCACAAGTTCCGTGGGGGCTTGGTGGAGGGCAAGTTCTCTCCCGAGGCGCAAGAAGGCGGCGATGGCGGCGGCCTCGAACTGAGCTGTTTCACTGAGGTATTCGGCGAGACTTTGATTCTTCCGGCAGGCAAGGCGGTCGAAATCCTCATCGAGTTCGACATTGTCAGTCAGACGCCCAACGACGACGCAACCTCCTTCCCAATGAGAGCTAGGAGCGGTATTCGTCACTTCCCCGCTCGAACTGACTAGGATCTGAAAGGTCTCTTCGGTGAAGGTTTCGGGATTACATACCAGGATCGAAATGCTGTAACCGTCCTCGAGTGCCCTGACTTCATCACATTGCGCCAAGCTACGACCGACAACGATTGCTTCATTGGGAGTATCGATTACCCCCATCAAATTGCGGACCGCATCAGCACCCTCGTGCACAGCCACGCCGTCGGCATTGGTCACTACATACTTCGGTTCGGGGCCGTCGAAATAGAGCTCATTCGCGTCCTCCAAAATTTCTTCCATCTGGGCGAGGCACGTGTTTTCGTCAGTAGCGTTTTCGCAAGGGACCCCAGACTCTTGAATAAAGTAATGGCTTTTTCCAGTGGTCGCTCGATCACTCTCTGACCGCCTGCCGAGGAGCGCAACAAAGTCACTCTGGGGCTCGGTGTTCAACCCGGCGACCATACTGCTCCAACCCGATTCCTCGCTGTAGCAAGTAGCTTCGAGCTCATTTGTCGTACCGCCTGTCGGGGAGTGATCAGTACCACCCGAGCCCACGCCCCCACCAGCACCAAAACCTCCAACAGAAACGAGGTCGGACTTCTCAGAGTCATCATTCCTACCACCGCCTGACGCAAATATTTCATCATTTCGAAGATCTGGCTCCCCAAGAAGGTTGAGTTCATCGAGCTCGGTATCGGTCGATCGGTCCTCAAGACCGCCACAGGCGGCGAGACTTGTCGAAACAGCCGAAAGTATGAAGTGGCGGAAAGAAGGGGCTTTGATTGAGTACATAGTCATTCCTTCAGCAAGGCTTATGCCAATTGTTCCGAACCAGGAAAAGGTGAGTGTTCTCAGTTCGTTCGAAGAAGAAGTTCGAAAGGCACGACTTCTTGCTCCCGAAGCACCTGACTCGATTGTCAGGTGTGTGGCACAGATGACTCAACGGCAACGGCGTGATGCGTCGAGGAACCCCTCTGAATTGGGCCCCGCGACCGGATGCTTGCCGATTCATGCCGCTGGACGAATACTCCGACTCAGAAGGTGCCGTGGATGGCCGCACCCTGAAAGGTCTGCGTGATCACCGGAGTGAAGCGCACTTCGAAGTTCGAGTACTCTAGCTCTCTCTCGAGCGACTCGATCTGTCGATTGTATTTCTTGCGCTTTCTGATGCGGCTCCTCAGCCAGAAGCCGCCGCCAAGTACCATTCCAGCGCCAATGGTGGCGGTTACGGCACCCACGACAATACCACCGGTGTAGCTTTGCTGGTAGGAGAGATCGTCGTACGCGACGATATTGTTGGCGCTTTGTAGAGTGGCGTAGGAAAGCGCGATGCCAGTACCAATGGCCAGGGCGCCTCCACCGATTGCCATGATTGTGATGGGGCCTCCTAAGCTTGCATTGTCTGCTTTTTCGTCTTCGAGACGATCGATTTCAGCATGAATAGCACGCTCATCATTGGTAGGCGGCTGGGCCCAAGCGGAACTCGAGCCAAGCTGTGTCATGAGAGTGATGGTCAGAGCGATTGGAAGCTTCATGAGGCATCACTTATCCCGCGCTGAATCACTATGTCAATTACCTATCAGTTGAGAGAGCAAGTAGACGTTTGCGATTGTGTTGTCGATGATCCCTTGGCTCATACAGCAGGCTGCAGAGTGGCCCTATCTGAGTGTGTTGTAGAGCAGAGCTCGAAAGAATGTCATGCAACACCTTGTATCCGCTCGATTTAGATTCAGAAGCTTGTCGAGCGAAGCGGCGCTGCAGCGACCGCCGAGCGGCTTGGGCGCGTCGAGGGTTTCTGGCTCACCCTCGAATTGACAGCCCTTAGTGTTTTAATTACACTAAGGGCTGTGCGAGCAGTAATTTACGAAGAATACGGTGATGCAGAGGTATTGAGACAAGCTACTTTGCCTCGACCATCTCCGTCCGCAGGCGAGATTGTGGTGCAAGTCCGTGCCGTTGAGGTGACCAAATCCGATACTGAATTACGCAGCTTACGTTTTCCGGTGAAGTGGTTCGCCTGGCTCTTACGTCTATTTCTCGGGCTGCGCCGTCCGAAGAGACAAGTTCTGGGAAGCTACTTTTCCGGTGTGGTGACTGAATTGGGGCCGGGAACGAGCCGATTTTCAAAAGGGGACGAGGTATTCGGTTCCAGCCAATTGCGTATGGGCGCGTACGGAGAGTACCTCGTTGTCCCAGAAGCCTACACAATTGCTCACAAGCCCCGGACTGCATCCTTTGAAGAAGCTGCGGCTGTACCTCTTGGAGGTCTGAACGCTTTGCATTTTTTGCGATTGGCTCAGGTGCAGCGGGGGCAGCAGATCTTAATCAATGGCGGAGGCGGTAGTATCGGAAGCTTCGCCATCCAGATCGCCCGCGCCATGGGGGCTCGGGTTACCGTTGTTGATGCTCCGCAAAAGGAGGCATTCGTCCGTTCCTTAGGAGCTGAGGAGTTTATTGACTATTCAAGCGAAGACTTTTCTCGTCGCTCGGTGGTTTTTGACGTTGTTTTCGATATGGTGCCGGGCAGTGACTATTCGAAGTGCCTGGGGGTTTTGGGTCCCGAAGGATGTTATCTGAGCGGCAACCCCACGCTCTGGCGGATGGTACAAATCATCAAAACCTCAATCTTTTCTCGACGCCGGGCTTCATTTGCTTTTGCCCGAGAATCCCAAGCAGAGCTGGAAGAGCTGAGCCGGTTACTTGATGCTGGAAAGCTACGCGTGATGCGAGAGGTCTATGCGCTGGATAATGTGGTGCGAGCTCATCAGATGGTGGAGAGTGAGCAACGGACAGGGTTGATTGTGCTCTCTCATCAACAGACGTCCGCCTAAGGAGCCGGAATACAGGCAATACGGGCTGCACATTCACTCTGCGCCACCGTGTTTGACCCCTGCTCGGCACAGACAAAGTTGGAGGAGCAGGAGCAATGATCGCCGAAGATACAGCTGGCATTTTCATCTCCATTGGCGGTACAGTCGATCGGCCCAGAATCGTCACCACCATTGGAGGTGGTGGAGCCGCAGCTAATATTCAATGTGCCGACACTGCCGGCCGGCACGGTTTGGCCTCTTGGCGAAACGATCCAAGTATTGCCGCCGCTCCCGCCGCTCTCGCTCCCGCCGCTGCCAGTGGCGGCGCCTGAACCGCTGCTTGTCGTTTGAGCGGTGCCGCCAGTATTCGCCCCGTTTTCGCTGGTCCCAGCTCCGGGTAGAACAGGTGTTTCCTCGCCACCGGTAGTGCTCCCGCCGCCCGCGGCATTTTCGGCAGTCAGGGTGCTGTCCGCGGCGTCGGGGCCGCGATTTTCGCCAGACTCTGGACCGTCGGCCTCAGTGCCGCAGGCCAGGAGGGTGAGCGTGAAAAGGGGCGAGAGGCGCTGGATCAAGAGTTTCATAGGAAAAGGAGTGTAGGGTAGAAAGAGGATGTGAGCTTCATATCAGCAGAGAGGTCTCTGCTTTTTTGACAGAGCATCTCATCGAGAACTTAGTCATGGAAGAGGTACTCAAGCTGAACAACCCGAATCATAGGTGTTTTGCTATCTCTGTACAGACTCGCGGTCTCTTTTCCGTGACACGGGCCTGAGCTACCCCTAGTAGACTATCATGGGCCCCAACTTAAGCAGACTTTTGATCTGCACAGCTCTCGGCCTCAGCGCTGTGGTAGCTTCCTGTGATCGAGATGTATCTTCTGTCACGGGAGATCCGGACACTCTCGATCGCTTGATGAGCGTCTTGACACCGGGTGATAGCCCGGTGCTTCCGCCTGAGGATCAATACGGCGCGACAGACATGCCTAAGATGAACAGTATCGAAGGGAGCCCAGAGCGTATTGATGCGCTACCATCAACCGGCAGTGGTGGGGCGACTTCGAGCGGTGGAACCCTTGGATGGCCTACGGGCGGCGAGCCTGCGACGGGCGGAGCGTCGAGTGGCGGTACAGGGGGTGATAGTTCAACGGGCGGTGAGCGCACATCGTTTGGCGGTTCAGGTAACTGCACTCGCTATGTCGACCCTACCCGGTATAATTATGACTCAAATATTCCTCGCTCCACTTCCCCGCCCGGTGGGCTCGACCCTGAGGAGGTGCCGCAATTTGTGGCTTTGGGTTGGGACGACGTTTGGAGACCGTCAGGTATTCAATGGAGCATATATATTCTCAAGGAGCGCAATCTAAAGAATACCTACTTCATGACGACGTACTACCTGTGGGACGGAACCATTCGTTCGCTTTGGCGTGATGCCTATAATGCAGGTTTTGAGGTTTCGAATCATACCAGGAATCATTCCGACGGTTACGATAACGATCGCGAGGGCTGGGATCTCGAAATTCAGAATGCATTTACCGATCTTGCTGCTCCTGAAGAGTCCGAATTCGGGACTGCCGGAATCGCTGTTGCGAGCGATCAGGTGCGAGGTTTCCGGTCTCCTTATCTGCACTATCGTGATGAGCTCTTTGACTTAATGCCGTCTCGAGGGCTTTGGTACGATAGTTCTATCGAAGATGGTTGGGATCCGAATGAAGGACCAGGCGCTCAGGCCTGGCCTTATACGCTTGATAACGGCAGCGCCGGCCATGATTATGCCCAAGCTCAATCACATCCCTATCGCGATTTTTCTGTCGGGAAGCATGCCGGCGTTTTTGAATTGCCAGCCTACGCCATGGTGATTCCCCCAGACTCTCTGGCGGAGCAATACGGTTTTACTGCCGGTTTAAAAGAGCGAGTGCGTGAGCTCGATACTCACCATGGCTCAACAAGCGACAGAATCGTTGGCCTCGATTATGACTTTTGGATGATCGCTCGTCTCACGAAACAAGAGTTTGTTGCAATTCTCAAGTACAATCTCGATCAGCGCCTTGCCGGCAATCGAGCGCCATTGCTCTTCGGTATGCATCCTCACCTTTATGTTGGACCGGGTGAGTGGCGTGAAGCTGTAGAAGAATTTTTGGATTACGCCGTAAGCCTAGATGATGTGCGGGTTGTGACCTATCGAGAGGTTTTCAATTATATGCGCGAACCGCTGCCCCTCGACTGTTACTAAGCGCCTGATCGCCACCTTGTCGGCAGAAAAGCGGAGCGCTGGCCCCGTGACTTTTGAAAGCGCTTTGATATCCTGGGCCATGTTGCGATCCCGCTATTTCGGTCTGGGGAGTGTGGTTTTTCTATTAGCTTGCAGTCCCACCCAGGAATTAGCCGCCTCTTCAGGAGAGATGCCGGTCGAGCCTGGGAACGGTGTCGGCGGCCTGGCAGATCAGCTGCCTTCCCAGGAGCAGCACTTGAACGATTCCTCGGCGGGTCAGTACTCCGATACGACGCAGCCCAATATGGCTTCTCCCGACGAGCAAGACATGGGTGCTCCTCCTGGCCTTCCGGTCACTGAAGAGCAGCTAGGCATCGATGATTATCGGACAGAGGGTCGTGTGCTTCTTGATGCTGACTTTGAGGGTCAAGCCACGGGCCCTTATACCGAGGCTCAAGTTGTCGAAGACTTCTCCAATGCTCCCCCTTGGAACGACGGGCTCGATGAGGGACGAGCTCAGGTTGTCCGTCTCGAAAAGACCCAAGTGCTGCGTGTGGACTACCCCGGGCAGGAATTTGGTGCGAGTGCTGCCGGCGTTCAATTTAAAGTGCCTTTCGGGCAAAGTTATGAAGAACTCTATCTTGCTTATCGCGTGCGCTTTAGTGAAGGCTTTGAGTGGGTGAAGGGCGGAAAGCTCCCCGGTTTGGTCGGAGGTTCAGCTCCAACCGGTTGCAATAATGATGAAGATGGCTTTTCCGCGCGTATGATGTGGCGGGCGCAAGGTGCCGCCGTCCAATACGTTTACTTTCCGGAAAAAGAGTCTAATTGTGGAGACGACTTTCCCTATGCGCTCAAAGATGCGCCGGCTCAGTTTCAAACCAATACATGGCATAGGGTGCAGCATCATCTGAAAATGAACACCCCCGGGGAAAGCGATGGTGTTCTCGAGGCTTGGTTTGATGGCGAGCTAGCCTATCAAACGCAAGAGCTGCTCTATCGCAGGGCGAACGCATCCTTTGCGATCGACACTCTTTACTTCTCCACTTTCTACGGAGGGGGTGACTCGAGTTGGGCCCCCGACGCTCCGACCTTTGTCGAATTTGATAACTTTATCGTCGCCACGGAGCCGATAGAATTGCCGCAGCGCGATTGATGCCGTCTCTTTCTCCGCCGAAACGAACCCTCGCCATTCCGGTGCATGCAGAACCGGCGCGTGCTTGGTGCATTCAAAACCGGAAGTAGAGCGCAAGGTCCGGCACAAAGCCTCGTGCTGGCGCAGCAATGCGTAAACCAGGAACAAAGAAATTGCCGTAGCCAAGTCCCAGTTGGAAGTTGAAGTATTTCCACGAGAGCGTGAAGCCCGGTTGAATCAAGAAAGCATTCCGGACATCGTCAAGATTGGCATTCACCGAGAGCTCGGCTTGCGTGAAAGAATCGAGCTGCGCGCTGGATGTGATCAGAGCCGTCGTGACGTAGGGCAGATAGCGGGTCACCAAGTTCAATGCCAAAACCTTTGAAACCCGGTACTCCCCATTCAATGCAAACTGCAAATTGGATTGAGCTCCGGCGCCAAGGGCGTTCGCGTCGTCGACTGTTGTTGCTCCCGCATTGAGGATCATCTGTATCCACGAAGATTCAAAAGAAAGTGTCCAGCGCTCGTTGAATACCTTCGAAACCGTGAGAGTCAGGGGAAGTACGGTTGCGTCAAAGTCACCGTCCTTCAATGGTCCAAAATTCGCGTCCCGAACCCGCGAATAAAAAACACCACTCCTAAAACTGAGCGCCCAGCCCTTATGGTAGAAAACTCTACTCTTTGAATAGAGGCTACCGTTGAACTGGTGGGTCACAGGAATCAAGAACCACGGCAGCGTGTAAGTGCCGACGGTCCATTCTTTAAAAATACCATACTCAATCTGAAAAAGACCGATCCGTGCCTGGTTCCTTCTCAAGGTAAAAGCCGAAAAGTCCGATTGGCGGTCCTTGTCCGTATTATAGCCATAGGCAGTCGCGGGCCCGACGAATATCAGGAGGAAGAGCCAGAGCCGGATGCAACGTTGCATTCTCCTCACCACGTTAATTGAACATCCCCGGCCTCAGGCGTACAGCTCGTACTCTGGGTCGCGCTGCAGACTCTCTCCGCAAAATAGCAACAGAAAGAGCCCTCTGCCGTGCGCACGGCGACTTGGCTATATTCTGGACTGAACTCGAAAATCACATCACCCCTTTTTGCGGGGATCCGAACTTCGACCACCTGTTTCGGCCCAAGGCGGAAGTCTCTTGCCACTGCGTACTCCTTCCCATCATTGGTCTGGACACCATCCAGGCGGAAGAGAGCGCGATCTGTCTCCAAACGCCAGAGGGGAATCGGCGCACCAAAGTAGACAACAAATTCTACATCGAGCTTCGACTCTATTTCCTCGGAGCTTTCCAATTCCGCAAAGTCTGCAGCAACCACGCAGTCATTGAAGTCGCCCCAGATTGTTGGGTTGAGGTACGAGTCTTCGAAGGTAATCTTAAACGTGGTGTTACCGTTCTCCTCATTGGCTTCTGATTCACCATCGACGCCCGGGCAAATGGAGCGCACATCCGTTACCCCGGAGAGCTTGATTGC
>JAKVCH010000124.1 GCA_022447485.1 Polyangiaceae bacterium
ACTTGCTCTAGGCTCAGAAGGAACATTGGGCGTCATTACCCAGGCGACCTTGCGCCTCCACCCTCTGCCTGAAGTACAGCTCTATGGTTCTTTGGTTTTCCCAGACTGGGATGCGGGGTGCCGCTTTATGAAGGCGCTGACTGAGATGCAGGCGACTCCGGCATCGGTACGACTCGTCGACAATCTTCAGTTTCAATTTGGCCGTGCCTTGAAGCCAGGACCCCAAACGGGCGGCCTGCGAACGAGCTTGCAGAAGTTTTTCTTGCAGCGAGTCAAAGGAATCGACCTAGAGAAAATGGTCGCGTGTACTCTTGTGTTTGAGGGTCAAAAGCGGGAGCAAGAAGTCGCGCAGGGGAATGTCTATCGTTTGGCCAGGCGTTTTGGTGGTTTTCCTGCGGGTGCCAGTGCCGGAAAAGATGGCTACAACTTGACCTTCGGAATTGCCTACCTACGAGACTTTTTGCTCCAATATTGGACAATGGGCGATTCATTCGAGACGAGCGTTCCCTGGTCAAAAGTGAATGAGGTGATTGCTGCGACCAAGGAGGCTGTAAGTTCTACTCACTCTCAGGAAGGAGTGCGAGGGCACGCATTTGTCACCGTGCGTATGAGCCAAGCCTATACGACTGGCTGTTGTCTCTACTTCTACATTGGTTTCTATTACCGCGGTCTCAAAGATCCGTTGCGAGTTTTCCGGGCGATAGAACATCAGGCGCGTTTGGCGATCTTGGACGCTGGGGGGGCCCTTTCGCATCATCATGGTATCGGCCAATTAAGAGCGCCCTACTTGAAGTCGGTCAAGAGCGAGGCTGCTCTTGATTGGGTTGACCGAGCCCAACAGGCTTTGGATCCTCAGGGCATTTTTCGAAACGGTAATCAGGGTTTGAATTAAATACCTCTGTAGACGGTTGCTTGCGCCGACGGTGTCCTGAGTGTCACCAATAAAAAAGCCCCTGAAAAGGGGCTTTTTTATTGGCTTTGGTTGGAGTCAGATTTCGAAGCCGTTGCTTAGACGCGGGCTACATTCGTGCCGGTTTCTCCGAGTCCAACCTCTGCTGTGGCAATATCGAGCTCTTCATCCTCTGTGTCGAAAGGAGCTCGACCAATTTGCTTCGTCCCTAAACTTGGTGCGAAGGGAGCCAATATATATTGCTTTGTCCAGTACCAGAACAGACTTTGCTGGCGCAATTCAGGATGAATATTCTCTCGAATCTTTGCATGCTCAGCGGGCAAAAGACTCCAGTGGTTACCAGCATTGTCGTGGTGGACGGTGTGTAGACCGTTATTGAAGAGCAGGAAGTTTGTCAGAGCACCTTCAAAGTTTCTCGAATGGTTGTACTTGGACCACGGATCCGTGTGCACGTGTTGATCGTAGTTGAAGGTCATCACTGTCCAGAGTGCCACAATCGACGGTAGACCCATGGTGAATCCGTAGACGTAGAAGCCTTCTTTCCAGCCATAGAGGTAGATTGCGAGGGCTGCCATGGCGGCATGCGCTCCGTAGACGACAAAGTATTGGCTGATGTATTGCCTGTACTTCTCGGGGCTCTTCTTTCTGGCCCGAGCTAAGAATTCGTTGATCGGTCCGGATTGATACCAGGAAGAAACGAAGAAGTAGGTCGACGCGATGAGGTAGTTATGGCGGTTTGTGAAACGCCAGGTAATCGTGGCGTCTCCTGGCTTGTTGACGAACTTATGATGATTGAGGTTGTGGGTGGGTACCCAAGCAAAAGTGGGGTACCCGTAGATGATTGAGATCCAGTAAGAGAAGAATGTATTCCCGGACTTCGTCTTAAACGTTGGGCAGTGCTGGTGGTTGTGTGCAATCACGGACGCAGAGATCGCGAAGTAGAAACTCAACCAGCAAATCCAGGGAATAAGTTCAGGCTTGGCGTACTGCAGAGCAACGAGCCCTGGGCTGAGTACAAGCATCCAGAGAAGTGTGCGGCGGTCGGCTGAATAACGAAGCATATTTCCTCAGTTGGCATCATGACCTGAAGCAGGCCTAGGGCTGCGACCGTATATCACGCCCAGCCGGTTGAGGCAGGGAGTTTTCGTCTTATTCCGGTCATTGTTTGGTTGTGATTCGTCTTGCACGAACCGGATACCACAAAAAATTCTCGCCTTTGAGAGTTCTGTCAGACTGGAATTGGCTCATTTATCGGCTCAAACCAACCTCCTGACGAGCCGATAGGCAGTGTTCGCTGCCAAGGGTGAAGTCGTGACAGGTTTGAGGCCGCTCGCCGTAGATCGCGCAGGTAAATGGCTCTCCCGACGGTATCCACAAGGGTGGGGTGACTCGCTCCGTGATTGATGGGCCTCGCGGTGGCGTGAGTGCTTGGCCGCCTCGTAGGCAGATGCAGCGACCATCACGGCGCTTCATATCATACCCTCCAGTGCGTTCTTCGAGCAGGGGCAGGTGCTTCTTTCTGACGAGATCACTCTCCTGAACCTCCACTGTGTCGTAGGCTTCGCGGCAGCAAGCACCACAGGTGAGGCAGTCAACGTTTGTTTCGAATCCGACGCACGTTGGTATGTCGGGCGCTAATGGCTGCTGGGGAGAGCGTAGACAGAATCTTTTCCCGCCCTCCTCACTCGACCACGCGCAACTCGCGCAATTCTCACTCCAACCGGGCTGGCTCTGTTGAGGGAAAGGTAGGCCGTTGGGGTGGAAGCCACTGGAAGCCTGCAATTCTCTTGTTAGCAGAGGCAAGGTTCTGAGCTCATTGACCTGAGTTGCCGATGGCTTCTTTGTCGGGGTGAGCGATGCAAAGCCCGCATCGAGCGCCTCGAGAATCTTCCGTGTCGCTTGCAGCGTCGGCTGCAGAACGGGCCTCCAGGGGTTCTTCTTGCTACGCTGCAGGGCTGCTCTCGCTCGGGCAATGCTTTCGCGGTCGCTGAGCTCTCTTTCGGAGAAGGGGTCGGGTGGGAGAGAGTCGTAGAAGAGGCGGAAGTCAGTCGTCGGGGCGAGAATATTTTCGAGGCCGTATGGCTGGAGGATTGCTCGTTGAAGCCGGAGGCAGCTGTGCTCCAGCTCTTCGTCACCATTCGTTTCGTTGTCGAGTCCCCAATCCGGCCAGTGGATGCTGTCGCGCCCTTGAACCAGCCAATGGCAGATCTCATGGAGAATCATTTGCGCAAGACAATCATCCGGGTCGAGTGTCGAGTCTGCACCGAGGAAGAGCGTCCCTTGACCGTCTGTTGTCGCATAGGCATCGCCGCCTCTCTTGACATGAAGGCCGAGGGTTTTGGCGGCTTCGAGCCATAGAGACGAGAGAGGATCCTCGTATTGGCTCTTGATCTCGCGTTGCATAGGCGACTGTTTACCGCAAGAAACACAGTTTTCCAGCAAGACCCTTGACGAAGCGCCCGATACCGAGCTTCAAAGGCCCATCGGGCATAGTTCGTGCCCCCTCAATTGTACCCTCTCTAAGGAATAAATTACCATGGGCGTATTGGTTAGCCGTCAGGCACCTGATTTCACCGCAGCAGCAGTTCTCGGCAATGGCGAGATTGTTGGAGAGTTCAACTTCTCAGAAGCAACCAAAGGCAAGTATGCCGTTGTCTTCTTCTACCCACTCGACTTCACCTTCGTTTGCCCTTCAGAGTTGATCGCTTTCGATCATCGAATTGAAGAGTTCAAAAAGCGTGGCGTAGAAGTGATCGGTGTATCTATCGACTCTCAGTTTACTCATAATGCATGGCGCAACACGCCAGTTGAAAAGGGTGGCATTGGTCCTGTCAAGTACACCCTTGTGGCCGATGTGACTCATCAAATCTGTCGTTCCTACGATGTAGAAACACCGAATGGCGCTGTCGCTTTCCGCGGTTCTTTCTTGATTGATAAAGAGGGCGTCGTGCAGCACCAGGTCGTCAATAATCTTCCTCTCGGACGTAATATCGACGAAATGCTTCGTATGATCGATGCTCTGCAATTCACAGAAGAGCATGGCGAAGTCTGTCCTGCAGGTTGGAATAAGGGCGAAAAGGGAATGACTGCCAGCCCTGATGGTGTCGCGAATTACCTCGCTGATAACGCGAAGGAGCTTTAGGCTTCGTTCGCGCGTGCGCGCACCCGGCTGGTTCACGAGCGAGTTGGCGTGAATCGTGCCTCTTTTGAGGAAAAGCCAAATGACTCGACCTGTTCTCACCCCAAACCCTATCGACCGATGGTGGCTTGGGGTGATGCATTTTTGTCTCGTCGTGAGATTGTCAGTCCCAGTTGAGACTTTCCAGGGCGTAAGTGCTATCCTCAGACCATGGGTCAGGGATCAATACTTTTGCGTAGCCAGCTAGTCGTTGTCTTTTCCGCGTTGCTTTTGGCAACAGCGTCTTGTGCCACGCGGTCTCGACCTGAGCCTTTGGTACCCGAGGAGAACCGCCAGGCTTCGGAAGAAATGTATGGCCAGCAGATGAATTCGATGGATTCTCTGAATCAGACATCGAGCGAGCAAGCTGGCGCCGCACACGATAACGCCGTGAGAGACGCCAGAAGCCCTGACAGAGAAAAGAATTCGCGCTAAGGACGCGGCGGGAAATATCCCGCAGCTCTGTGCTAGGAGCAGCTCCACTCTTCTTTTCCACCCTGACCTATGAATCAGAGTTCTGCTCCAGCCTTTTCTGCTCCACAGCGTTTCCCTTGGCAGCCGAATACTTTTTTTGCCCCGATGGAGGGGGTGACCCATCCGAATATCCGCGAACTGATTGCGGCGAAGGGTGGGGTGGGGATTGTGTGCACAGAGTTCGTGCGGGTGACCTCGAATCCGCTCGGTAGAAAAATTCTCGAGAAGCATGTTGTTCGACCCTCTCGTGGAGCCCTATCCGTTCAAGTGATGGGGAATGATATTGATCACATGGCCGATGCCACGGCTTTGGTCACTGATGCAGGCGCTGACATCGTGGATATCAACTTGGGTTGTCCTGCTCCCCGGGCTGTTCGAAAAGGAGTTGGCTCGGCAATGTTGAAAGATCTCGATCTCTTAGCCCGGGTTTTAGATGCGATGCGGGAAAGGTCTGACCTACCCATGAGCGCGAAAATACGCGCTGGTTTTGACGACTCTTCGCGCGTTCTTGATGTTGCTCGCACTGTGGAAAAAGCCGGCTTTGACTTCATCTCGGTGCACCCGCGCCGTCGAGTTGATTTCTACCAAGGCGTTGCTGATTGGCGTATCATTAGAACTTTGAGTCAAGAGCTAAGCATTCCGGTCGTTGGGAATGGTGATATTTGGTACGCGGCTGACGCTCTGAGAATGCAAAAGGAAACGGGCTGCTCTGCGGTGATGTTGGGGCGGCCTGTTTTAAGGAACCCCTGGATTTTTCAACAAATCGCTGACCTCCAGGCGGGCCGTCCTCCACTGCAGCCCAGCGGCGCAATGGTGTTGGAGCATGTGCGAGACCTGGCCGCATGCTTAGAGCGACAATTTCCAGGCAAGAGTGCTCTGGGCATGATGAAGGAGCAGATGCGCTACCTCGCCCGGGCCATTGATGATGGCGGAGTTTCGGTGCGAGATGCTTGTCGTCAGCAAAGTATGGCTGAGCTTTTGCAATTTACCGAGAGACGGTTTGGACCTCTTTCCAATCGCGATCTTGATCTGGCGGCCAGCGGTGGGCGACTGGAGCGATCTGGTAGTGCCATTCGACAGCCTGAGATAGCTGGTGAGAACTCGAAGACGACGACGATTCAGCAGGGGGTCATGGCGTAAAATAGCCTCTTCGCAGCCATCTGCCTTCGTGATGGCATGGGTTTATGGCTCATCTGAAGGGGGTAAGCCCAAGACTTGCGGGCGACCCCAACAATTTGTTCTAGTCGATGACGGGTGGCCGCCTACTTCGACTCTCAAGCGTCTTTTATCGAGAAGACGTGGGAAATGACTTCCTTGTATTTATTCCGTCAGCTCTTATTGCTCCTCTGCGTCGCTCTCGGTGTGCTCTTACAAACAAGCGTCGCCGAAGCACAAGCGAATTTTGATGGGAGGCTATTGGGAGCCCGTACTTCGATGATGGGTGGAGCCGGAGCGGCCTTGGGCTCTGATCAGTCCACGGCTTTTATTAATCCCGCCGGATTGACGCGCATCCCGGGACAAAAATTTGCTTTTTCTACCTTTGTCGCCACTTTGAACATCAGAACGATACCTGATTTTTACGACCCAACCGGTAGCTTGAATTTGAGTCAGTCATCGGCTTTGGATGCCGATATACGGGTGATTCCCAATTCGTTTTGTTTATTCCTCGACGGCCCGGTCAAAGACCATTTCAGTGGTCGGAGCCGCCACAAGTTTGCCGCTTGCGGTGCCGATACCGAGTACGATTCATTTTTCGCGGCAAAGAATTCTACCGCGAAGACTTCAGACGGCATTGCCGCCGCGCAATCAGATTTTTCGGGCATTATATTTCGGCGTACATCAATGGCTCTAACTTGGGGCATGCAAGTGACTCCCAAAATGAGCGTAGGCACGAACTTAAGGGTCGACTTTACTAGTCTACGCGATGAAACTTCGACGTCTGCTTACACCGAAGACGGCGGGGTTGGTAATCTGGCGGTCGCTGATGTCAACCGAAGCAGCTATTCTTGGGATACGTCCGTCACTGTCGGTATCACCTACGAGCTGTCCAAGGCTGTGACCTTAGGGGCGGCTTTGAGCACGCCCTCCCAGCATATCTATGGCTATCATGTAGCGAATTCTACCTTGTCCTTCAGCGCTGGGGGCGAGGCTGGAATGGTGCAAGATAATGGAGACTTTCGCTATAACTTGCCAACAAGTGTACGGCTGGCATTAGCATTTGCTTGGCCCACATTTACTTTTGAAGTTGATGCGGCCTTCTACGGTGGCCAGAAGCAGTTAGCGGTCGCTGAGTTTGACCGGCAGGTGACGGGTTTTCGAGACGTCACCTTACTCGCTCAAGAGGGGGGGCGAGCGCAGCTGGTTGAGAGAGGGGTACCTGTGACAAACCTTTTCGCCGGGTTTGAAAAGTTTATTGATTCTAATTTTTCCTTTATGGCTGGCGCCCAGACCGCCTTCTCCGGCTTGGTAAAAAGGCAAGAGACCCTTTTGGATGATGCTCTTTTCCGGCAAAGAAAAAACGCGGTCTATGCTTCTGCGGGCGTGATGTCCTACGGTAGCGCTGGCTCTCTCTTGCTCGGTTTGCGATCTCATTATGGATGGGGAACCATGTTGAGCACGGATGTTTTTTCAACTAATGCCAAGCTAAAACCATTATCACAAAGAGAGTTTTCTCTTTCTTTGGTCGTTAGTGGACAAATCAACTTCCGTGCCGTCCGAGATACAGCTTTACGGGCTGTTCGGCCGCTGTCTGCGATTCCCGATGCCTTAGGCGACCCCGCAGGATCGGATGCTACCGACCCGAAGAATCCTTACGATACTAGCGGTGGCCCTGACTCGGCAGTTTGGAAGTTACGTCGATGAGCAACGGCTCGAAAAGATGCCGTTTCTTACGGCGATTCGCCCTGAGTTTGAGCGCTGTGCTGATGGTGCAGGAGCCATGCATTGCTCAGGCAGAGGAGGGAGATGCGATAACTTCCTCGACGGAGACTCAGAATCAGAGTGCAGCAGCGGCGACGATTGACTTAGAGAAGGACCCTTCCAGGGAAGGAAGTGATTTTCCTGAAGGGGAGTTTTCACAAGAGAATGACGTCGAGTCTCGACGCATGAGGACAACCCTGAGAGCGCCGTGTCGTCGCGTTTGCCAGCAAAGCGAGTCTTGTGTGGATGGTCGCTGTATAGAACTATGTCGTCCTGGCCGTCGAACGGGATCTCATTGTACACCCTCGGGTACCTGCGAATTAAATGCTGCCGAACGAGACACCGTCGAGACCGAAGGTGAGCAAATGATGCGTCGGGGCAGTGCTTCCCGTAACTCAAAGAAAGCACTCCTCCTCGACATGGGGGGGATTATCGGATTTGGTGCCAGCTTCGGAATGGAGTTTGGGGCGCAAAAGAATTCCTTTCTCGTCCGACTCGTGCCGATGAATACTGGTATTTTGAGTCATGAATTACTGCCGCGAACCGAGTTAGAATCTTTTGATTGGGGCTTTGGCGTCG
>JAKVCH010000125.1 GCA_022447485.1 Polyangiaceae bacterium
AGCCGGACCGAAGTGGTCCTGGCATTTCTTTGGATGCGCTTTCAGTTTACCTGGCGCACCTGGAAATGGGCCGAAGGGGTGGTCTGCTTGGTCCGACCGTAGGGCCGTGGGATTCCTCTGATTCAGGCGACGAGACGGTCCAAGGCCGGAGGCGGAGGCAGCGCTCGGAGGAGCTGGAACGCTTTTTTGAGGGGGTTGCACATGGCTTTTCTTGCTGAAGTTCATCTCTGGCGGCTCGTGACTGAGGCCTTGTTCAGCACGTGGATATTGATGTGCGCCGGGGCCTTGTGGAGCACTAGCCCCCCGTGGTTCACTTAAACTGGATTACCTGTGGCGTCTGACTCAAAAAATATTGACTTCTTTCAGCTGACACGAACGTTGCAGGATCGCTTTGTCGAGTCCTCGCGAGGAGCGGCAGCACCGGCTGTGCTCGCTTGGCGCCCTCTGAAAGATTTCCGCCCGAGTGCCTGGTTTGCAGTAGGAGGTCTTACAGTGCTTCTGTGGGCCGGCTACACGATGCACGGTTTTGGTGATTTAGGGAGCAGCTGGGCGCTCGGAGGGGTTGCGCAATTAGGCGGGCATGTGCTGTTCGGAGCGCTGTCCGGGTTTTGTTTTCTGCATGCTTGCTCCCTACTCTGGTCCTCATCGCGTCAGGCCTATGCATCGGGCATTTACCTCTTCCCAGCAGCGCTGATTATTGCCCGTCGCAATATCTTGCGCACCTATCTTCCGGCCGAGTTGACAGTGAGTGCTGGCAATGGGCACTTGCGGGTGGAGCTCAAAGGAGGGGCTACCTATTCGTTAACTATAAAAGACAAACGACCCGCTACAGAGGTTCAAGCGCAGTATGAGCAAGGCGCTCGGCAATGGTCGACCAGTCAAGACGCCCTCGAGAGGGCTCGATTGCACCCGTTAATTGACAGTGGTGTTCCAAATCCTTTAGCGCCGACTCAACCTCTTCGCGAAAAACGCTTTGCTGGCTTTTTCGTTCAGGCTGCTGTCGTGCTGCTATTTGCGATTGCGACGGGCGTGACGGTTTCTCAGATTCGCAATCGACGAAGCGAGCGCGAGATTTACCGTACAGCAGTGGAGCTGAATACCGTTGATAGCTACCAGACTTATCTCAAGCGAGGCGGAACTCGGGCGGACGTGCCTGAACTTTACCTGCCTCGCGCTGAGTTGGAGGTCGCTCGGGCCGAAGGAACGGTTGGGGCAATTGAAGCGTTTTTGGAACGCAATGCCGAATCGAGAATTATCGAAGAAGTTCGAGCCGCGCATCGACAAGCCCTATTAGAAGAATTGAACCTCGCCATTGCTCAGGGAACTGTCGCCGCGATTGATGAGCTGCCCAAAAGGTTCCGAGCTGCATCTTTGATTGAGCCAGAGATGGTTGCGGCTCGTCATGCCATTTATGTGCGGGCCTATGAGTCGTTTCGAAAGCAGGCCACTGATGACCAGGATGTATTAGAGTTTGCTCAGCAGCTCCTCAACTTCGTGGAGAAGAAGGGTCCGCAGGTGCTTTTGCAGATTGAGCAAAAGTTTACCCAGGATCCGGCATTATTGGATAAAATCGTCAGTAAGAATCGAAAATATTTTTTAGGAACAAAGTCTCTGCCCACTCAATATTTTCTGGGTGAGAATGCTCGACGCAGAGAAAAGGCATTGTTGGAGAGTCTTCAAAAACGGTTTCAAGAAGCTTTTCCAGAAGAGCTGGTCCGCTTTGAGTTGGCTCCTTTGCCGGAAAAAGCCAATGAGGAAATTCCAGCGCGTGAGGTCCCCACTCTGACCATTTCCCATAGCGATAAGCTCTCTGGAGGCTACGTGGGAGGGCGTCCGAAAACACTTTATCTAGGTGCCTCAGTGACAATTCGAACGCGCTTTCTCGTTCCCGAGCAGGAGAGCGCAGAGTTTACGACTAAGTGGAGCAGTTGGCGGCAGCCTCGATTTGCCCCACGAAAAGAGCGCTCTTTTCCGATCCCTACCGTCTATGAAGCTATGATGGCCGGAGCCTTTGATAAGTTTGAGGCCAAATATTTGCGAACTTGGTTCAAACAAGAAAATGATTGAATCATCACGATCCCTGCAAAGCGCAGGGAGCTTTGCGGGAACGTGGGTGAAGCCATCTCTTTTGTTGAGCTGTATTTCACTGACTCTTTTTTGGACACTCTACGCTCTCGATTTTCTGGTCTTCGACCATCTCTTTGGTGTTGAGCAAGGTACTGAGCCGCTACTCTCGCGCTACTTTAGCTTTAGTCCAGAGGCGATTACCGATGCTCTGAGTGCTCTCGCGGGAGTGGTTGCCGCTATTTTGGGAATCGTGATCACCGTTGTGAGCATTGACGTGCAGCTATCAGCAGCTCGATTTGCTGGCATTACAAAGATGTTTTCGCGAGATAGAACCAATCTGCTGGTGATTGGCTTTTATGTTGTCGTTTGCGTGTGCGGTCTCTGGTTATCTGTTGCTCTGAAGAGTGATTATGTACCGCACCTCGCCCTGAGCATGATGCTGGTGCTCACAACCCTGTCCGTTGTGCTGATGGTGCCCTACTTTGGCTATGTCTTTGGCTTTTTAGAGCCGATGAATATCATTGCGAAGATTCGCCAAGAGGCCTTAAATATGGCGAAGCGAGGGGCGGAACATCGTGGCGAATCGGAAGCTTCGAAGGAGCAAGAATCCCTGCTCCGTTCAATGGAGGAGTTAACGGATATCGCTAGCGGAAGTATCTCTGGTAAGGACAAGATCATCGCTAGCGGTGCAGTCGACGCCCTCAAGGATTTGGCTCTTGGTTACTTGGGTCATAAGTCGGGAGCGAAAGAGGCCTGGTTTCGCGTGCACCAGAGTATTCGTAAGAACCCGGATTTTGTTGCGATGGACCCAGAGAGCCTGAGCGATCTCGAAGAGCGCCATACCTGGGTCGAGTGGAAGGTGATGCGCCAATACCTTGGCATCTACAATGAAGCCTTAGGCACCATGCGCGATATCAATTATCTTATTGCGATCGATACTCGTTACTTAGGTGAAGCGGCGGCTCGGGCTCAAGACGATGAATTGGTTCGATTGGTCTATCGCTTTATGAACTCCTATCTGCGGGCGACTTTGAATGCGAAAGACATCCGTACGGCTTATAATGTCTTGAACCAATACCGGCTGTTGGTTGAGTCAATGCTGGAAGCTGGGCAGGAGGAGGCGGCGCTGGAGGGCTTGCGGCACATGATTTACTATGGTCATGTGAGCTTTGATCGGAAGCTTACTTTCGTCACAGAGACTGTGGCCTATGACGTCTCCGCGTTGGTACAAGTGGCCCATGAAAGCAGTCGTGCGATTGAGTTGCCGATGCTCGATTCGTTTTTGGAACTCGACCGGCCGCTTCGGGCCCTTTCCCAAGAAAATGCTCTGATTGGCGTTCGTAAAGCCCAGGTGAAGTTGGCGGCTTTTTATCTTTCCCAAGGCCTCGAAGAACGCGCCCGGCGGATTGCTGATGATATGCGAGAAGAGCCCGAGGAGCGTCTCAAGGCCATTCGGACGGCGTTATTGGCCGTGAAGAGCAAGGATTTTTGGGAGATCACTGATCGAGGTCGAAATTTCGACTTTATGCCAGATGCTGAAAGACGGTACTTGCCGTGTTTCTTTGAATGGCTCGGGGTCGAGCCTGAGTCACCTGGCCTCGGCTCAGCATAAGGAGGCGAGGTGCTGAAAATCTGGAAAGATTAAGTCAGGTTCAACGAAAGCGTGCGAACCGGCGAGTGGCGGACGGATCTGAATAATCTTTCCGGCCTCTGCGGCGTGTGCCGCCTCAAGACCAGCCGGCGAGTCTTCAAAAATAATCGTTCTCTTGGGGTGACAATTTGCGTACTCCGCAGCAACTAAAAAAATGTCCGGGGCTGGTTTATAGTTTTTCACTTCTGGATCATCTCCGCAGACGATTCGATCGAAGCTGTTAAAAAACTCATGGCCTTGAGATTTGAGTTCAAAGAGTCTGCGATCTGAAGAGGTCGCCACAACGAGCGGTAGACCTCTTTGGTGCATCGCGAGAATGAACTTTCTCGCACCGGGAAGCGCCGGGGTCTGGGAGAGGGAGCGCTCTAAAAGCGGAGTGAACTTTTGAAGAAATACCTCCGGCTCGATAGATAGCTTGAGTTCTTCGAGCAGAATACGCGTCGCTTCGTCTTGAGAACGCCCCATCAACTTCTCTTTGATCTTGCGATTGAATCGACTGCCATGGGGACCAAGAGCTTGCATGGTCGCTTGAGTGTAGACCCCTTCAGAAGCGAGTAGCACTCCGTCGAGGTCGAAGATTAGCGCGTCAATATCTTGGAGGAGCTCCTCGATGGTTAGGGTATTTGACTCAGAAGACATGCTCAACAACGCAATAGTTTGGAATAGACACCTCGCCAAGTCTGGCTACCGGCTGTGTCCAGCTTTGATTCACAAGGTGAAACGGTGTCTACCTGGAGAGAGCGCCTTTCTTTCCGAGGTTTTATAAATCTGTGGGCGGGGGTGGTAGGGGAGCTCGGGGACCAAGAGACAGATTTTTCAATTTTGAGTGGGCTCTTCCTCAATCATTTCCAAATTATGACAAAGGTTTTCTTTGCGCGAAATAGATTGCGCACTGCACAGACTCTTGCCTTTTTTTCTGCAAGGCGCGAGGGCCGGGCGCAACACTGAGCACCTTTGCCGGGCGGCTTGTCGCAGTGAGAGGTTTCCAAGAACTGAGCAGCTAGGTGAGAATCATGTTTTATCCCGCTATTTTCCTGCTCTGGGCCCCCACATCGTCTTCCCCAGGGTCGAGAGCATCAGCTGGGCCTGCCCGGTGGTGCCTTCGTTGGTATCCTGGCAACTTTCCACTGAAAGGCCTTTCGTCGGCGCGATATTACTCTTGGTTTCCACTAGAACGGAAATTGACGTTTCGGATTGATTCGACATGCGGAAAAGCTCTGTCATTATCACGCCAAAGTCCGACGAAAAGTTAAGTTTAACAGGAGGGGTTTTGGCCAGCAGTCCTTGCAGGAAAGGACTTAGATCTCTAAGGTCGGGCCTCTCTTTGGAGGAAAAGTGCTGAAGGCAACTCCCGAATCTCCCCGCATGTTCCAGAGTGATTTTCTGGATTTATTTTCACGAACCCATTGGTCCGTGGTGCCCATCATATTTTTGCCGATCACCAGTCTGATGCTCTGGTACAGCGCCGTGCGCGTTGATGCCGGTTGGCTTCTCAGTCTGGCAATTGCTGTGGCTGGCTTTATCGGTTGGACTTTGACTGAGTACTGGCTCCATCGGCTCTTTTTTCATTGGCAACCGCCGGGTGCGCTCGGTGAGCGTATGCACTTCCTGGTACATGGTGTTCATCATGAGTGGCCCTCCGATAAATACCGCCTGGTGATGCCGCCGGCCGTGAGCATTTCTCTTTACTTTATATTTTTAGGCATCTTCTACGCCCTTTTTTCTCTTCTGAATTGCACGAGTTACGTGTGGGCGTGGCATGCCGGCTTTGTCGTTGGCTATGTCTTTTATGACTGCGTTCATTATTGGCTTCATCACCACACTCCCAAGTCGGCCTATTGGGTAAAGCTCAAGAAGAACCATATGATTCATCATTTCAAAGACCATGATTCGCGGTTTTGCGTATCAAATATGTTTTGGGATAAAATTTTCGGTACGGCTGGCGAGTAGAAAAGGAGAGTGAGCTCTCTCGATGAATTGCGGAAAAGCTCCCTTTGGAGCTTTTCCTTTTTTGTGCATTGAATGACGACGGCGCTCGGTTTAAAAATAGCGGGATGGCGGGATCAGAGATACCTCGACAAGAGGGCGAAGATAGTGAACAGCTTGGGCAGGCACTCGAGCAGGCACAGAGCGCTGCCGAGTCGGGAGATGATGCAGCTGTTGTCGCCGCTCTTCATGCGGCTGCTCGAGTCGCACGAGGTCAAGGAAGGGCAGAGAGGGCTGGTCAATTAGCCCGCTGTGCGGCGAGCTGGGTGCTGCCTGGCCCGGAGCTGAAAGATATTGATGCGGATGATTTTCAAGACGAGACAATTGTCGACCGTGTCGAAGCGATCTCAGGGCGCCAAAAGGAGGCCCGGGCCACGTCAAGTGATTCCTATGTGGTCGAGGTGAAGCAACCTCTTCCTCGGCTTGTTCAAGGAGGGGGAGTCCAGGTGCTGCATGCAGACTCTACGAGTCCAGCCATTCAAAGAGCAGCTCCCGAGCTCCTTCGTGCTCTTTCTGTTCTAAAAGGAGAGAGTGCTGATGGTGAGCAGGGACGCGTCAGTGTGGTTCTTCGTTTGAGTTCGTCCGGCGAATTGATTGTCTGTCCCGGGAAAAAATCTGGAGAACTTTCTTCGGATGAAGTGCAGGTGGTTCTTGAACTTGAACCCGAGCTTTTGAGCTCCCGCTGATTATCTGCCGGACAGGATGCTTTTTTCAGTTAAGACAATTTTTGCTGAAAATAACGAAGCGGGTCTTGAGGAAGACAGATCTTATCGCTGCTGAATTGGATCTTTGCATAGGACTCCAGCAGACGGGTTTTGGCGACAAGGGACGATAGTTCCGCTCCCAGGCTCAGTTCGGCAAGCCATTGCCAAATTGTTTCCGAACGCACACCGGCTTCTCGCAGAGAACGAAGACTGAGAGCAGCATCTCTTTTCGCCAGACGCACGCCATTGTGATTACAAATCAGAGGCACGTGACGGTATTGTATCGTTGAGAAGCCCAAGGCTCTCTGTAATTGTATCTGCCGAGCGGCACTTCCGAGCAGATCGGCGCCCCGGGTGATGTGGGTGATCCCATCCAAGGCATCATCGACAACCACCGCTAATTGATAAGCGGGGCTGCCATCTTTGCGGAGGATGGGGAAGTCACCGACTTCTTCTGCCGGATGAAAGACCTGAGGACCGAAAAAGCCGTCCTCGAATTGGACCGCCTCATCCGGGCAGCGAAAGCGTAAGGCCGCGGGTCCGTGGTCTTGCGCTGCTCTCCAAGTTAAAAAACGTCCCTTACACCGACCGTCGTAGCGGATTTCGCCCCCATGGGGAGCGCCCATCGTTTGGAGGTCTTTGCGACTGCAGACACAAGGGTAAGCGCGGCCATCAAAAAAGAGATGTTGAGCTTCTTCAATGATCCTGTCTTGACGAGTTGATTGAACACGCTCCTCGTCCCAGTCAAGACCAAGCCACTGCAGGTCATCACGAGCTTCTTGAATATATTTTTCACTTGCTCGCTGTACGTCGAGGTCTTCCCAACGAAGGATGAGATGGCCTTGGAGAAAGCGTTGTTCTGCCCAAGCCAATGCAAAACTGAAGGCATGTCCCAAATGAAGAGCACCGGTCGGGCTCGGAGCAAGTCTTCCGCGAGGAGTAGACGGGGGCGTGAAGTTTTCAGACAAGGGTATTGGTCAGGACGGCGAGTCGGAGTATGACGCACCTCCTGTTTGATTGATATTTAGGGTCGACGTGGCGAAGAAAAAGAATAAGAAAAAGTCCTCTCAATTCACCGCAGAGACAGCGGACCGCCATGAACTCTACCAGCTGAGTGTTCAGGCGCCAGAGCATGAGGTAGCAACTTTAGAGGGAGCTTACCGTAAGGCTTTTGGGAAGAAGCCGCTGAGTATGCGCGAAGACTTTTGCGGAACTGCTTTATTGAGTTCCGCGTGGGTGGAGAGTCATAAAAAGCGAGTGGCGACAGGAGTCGATATTTGTGAGAAAACCCTTAGCTGGGGTAAGAAGCATAATGTTGCCCCGCTGGGTGAAGCTGCTTCACGCTTGACCCTATTGAATGACGATGTTCGCACGAAGCGTGGCGAAAAGTTTCAAGTCATCAATGCTCTTAACTTTTCCTATTGGGTTTTTGCGACGAGAAAAGAGCTCGTGACCTACTTCAAGGCCGTGAGGGCGAGTTTAGAAAAGGAAGGCCTCTTTTTCATGGACGCTTACGGCGGCTGGGAGTCTCAGCAGCCAATGCTGGAACCTCGGGAAATTGCCGCTGGGTTTGACTATATTTGGGATCAAGACTCCTTCGACCC
>JAKVCH010000126.1 GCA_022447485.1 Polyangiaceae bacterium
ACTTTCTGTTTAGTCAACATCAAAACGCTGCGCCGCTAAAATCGCCGCAAGAGGCTGACTCGCGCTAGGCTCACTGGTCATCACCAGAACCCGTGGTGGCCCAGCTACTTCTGTCACAATTTCGAAGCGATTATTTTCAGCAAATCGATCGGCCCCCTCGGGCAGCACCTCTGCTACGAGGGTCGATAGCCCGGCTTCCGGGATAACAACGCGAAATTCTTCCTCTTGTTCACCTTCTGTGAATTCCAAGTCACGCAAATGAGACTCACTCTCCAGCGCTCCATTTCTCAAGAGCCGTAGCTGTCCACGACTGCCTTGATTCGAACGCACCCGCACATGAACAAAGAAAGGTTCGCCGACGCGCAAATTTTCCGGCACCTGAAAATCAATCACCGCTAAGTCGAGGGCCTCTGAGCTTTGCAACGCGCGAGTGAGGACTTGAGGTGCGTCGAAGAGCCGATCCTGCAATGGTGCCTCGGAATTCTTTTCACGATAGCTCGAGAGAAAAGAGCTTGCGTGACCCACCGTTTCAATACCATCGCTAAACACCACCAGCTGGGTCTGACAATCAGGTCTCCGAATCGATTGAGTGAGCTCGAGCGCTGCCTGGAGGTTCGTCTGACTTGGGTCAAGCCGAGCACGGAGCGCCTGAGGACTCAGTTCCATCTGACTCGCTGGAGTGGAGTCTGTCTGCCAATCAAACTCCACAACGTCCGCGCCAAAGACAAACGCGCGCTGAGAGATGATATCGGATGACCCGCTCTGCTGCTGAAATAATTCTCGCGATTCTCCTAGGGCCTGCCCCAGCGCTTCATCATCGACGGAAGCACTGGCGTCGATCAGATGCACCTGGCACAGCGCCCGACTTTCCTCACGCACGCTGGGGCGACTCAAGGCAATCAACAGAGCGATCAGAAAAAGACTGCGAACGCCAAGGGAAACTAGTTTCTGCAAGCGAGAAAATCCGGAGAGCGATCCCAGGCTAAAAAAGACCAGGAGCGGTAAAAGCGCCAAGCCGTACCACCACTTTGGCTCAGCAAAGCGCCAGACCTGCCCCGAAAAAAGAAACTCAACCGCCAAATCTTCCTCTCGCAAAGCTGGCAGAAAGGCAGCCACGCTTACCGCTACTGCCACGACGCCGAGCACACAAAAAAGACCTCGAAAGAATCCGCCGGGAGAAAAACCAAACCTCCTCATACGGTCCACCGTCGATGCCAGCTCAGCCACTCAAAAGCCGAAAGAACGAGGGCAGCAAACGCCAACCAGGACCAGGGATGCTCGCCCAGAAACTTGCGAAGAGAGACCCAGGTAGACCAAGCTGGCTCCTGAGACAATTGCTCAGAAGAAGGGTTTTCCACTTGGGTCGCTTCTGCTTGCTGAATGCCCCGCTGGGGAGCCGTTGTCGGCAAAGCGTGAGCTTCGCTGGTATCGAACGCACTCACAGCTAACCAATATTTCTCGTCATCGGTGTCGATCTGATAAAAGCCAACTCGATCGATCGCCAAGCTTAGGTAGCCTCCCCGGGAGCTCAAAGGCCGCTCAACTCCTGCCCCTTTCAAAAACCACAACTCGCCCTCAGACGGCTTTGCCCAGCCTCGTGTAGAAACAGGCTGCGCTCTGCCCGCCCGTAAATTCCAGGAAGAACTATCGCTGCGACTCGGAGCCAGCGCATCGACTAGGTTGCGCACAAAGAGAGGAAACTCGCTCCGCAACACAAAATCACTCTCATGGGGTCGAAATCCGAGGGCCAGCCATCTCGCTTCTCCTTGCTGACCTTCCATTAAAAGAGCACCTTGCTTCGAACGTCCTAAGACCTGATCCTTCTCCCGAGGAATCAGGGTAAATGCCTTCAATATTTGGATATCGTAAGGGTCCAGGGAGCGGAAAAAAGGCGATGACCTTTCCCATTCGTCGAAGCCGACCATGGTCATCATCTTTCCCTGCTCAAAAACCTTCGGGGCAGAACTACCCCAGAAGACATAGCTACCCACCTCGGGCAGCTCCTCCGCGTAATCGTCGACAAATATGGTTAATTCAAATGGCCCTTCCGGAGCTGATGCGAAATCCGCAACCTCGGTAATGGACCAATCTGCTTCAAGTAAGAGGGCCGCTTGTAGGTATGTGCTCGGTTCACCAACAACCAAAATTCGACGCGGGCTTAGAGGCGGAACCACCGCGTAAGCCTGATTATCCAGCGGAAAGGCATCCTGCGGCAGGGCAGCTCCCTGCTGATCAAAAGCTTCCACGGAGGCGATAAATGCAGAATGCTCACCAGGCAATGCCTCAAAACTGATCCTCTGACGAGTCAATGGAGCTAGTTTCACGCTCTGCAGCTCGATCACCTGCGCAGCGCTTTCAAACGCCGCCTGGCGATCCATGAGCGAAGCACGCTCGTGATTCTTCGAGAGGTCAAGGTTCTCAAGAGATAAGTTCTCGACTCGTAAGCTCGCGACTCTCAACTCGAGCGTTAAGGGGGTGGGAGTCGTATTCTTCAACTCAACTTCTGCTGCAATTTTGCTTGGCTGCAACGGATAGCGACGCACTGAAAATGAGGAGAGCCCCCAGTGAGCGAACTCATCCGACGCCTGAGACCGTGGCACGACGGGATACGGTTCCCATGAAAACCCAGGAGAATCCTCCTCGCCTGAGATCTCCTCCCAAGAAACGAACTTATCGCTAAAAAAGAGAACACGAGCCGGTTTTTTCTCCTTCAAAAGAACGGTTAACCAATTCGCCAACCCTTCGAGGTGCCCGGCAGAATCCACAGCTCTCAAGCCCACGATACTCCCCCGCACTTCACTCAGGTCGGTCGACCAATAGCTCTCCACCTTCGGACGAGCCCCAAGGCTGCCGACCAAAACAACCCCTTGCCCCTGCAAAGACTCAACTTCCTGCAACGCCATTTCTTGAGCGACCTCGAGCCGAGTCTGATCGCCCACGAGGCTCTGCATTGATGAGCTTGTATCGATCAAAACCAATAGGTGGCTTCGATCTGCCGGCGATGGTCCCACCTCTGGCTCCGACAGTGCGGCAAAAAGGAGAGCGAGAATACCAAGCTGAACGAAGAGAGAAAAAATTCTGCGCAGAGGCACCTTGGCTAGGGCACTTTTGCGCTCTCGTTTTTCCTCGACAAAAAGCCCCAACCAAGGCACCCGCGCTACGGGCAAGCGAGTCTTTAAAAAATAGAAAAGAATCAGGAGAACAGAACTCAGAGCTGCCCACGGCGCCAAAACTTCCCAGGGTATCCCAAGAAATGACCAAAGAAGGAGAGCTGCACCCTTCATCGATTCACCCTCGAAAGCCCTGGCGCCTCCTCGGCTCCTTCATCTTTCGTCCGTGAGCGACCTAATACTTGGAAGACTAATTCTTCCACCTTTCTTGCGGGATCGAGCTGAAATAGCTCGACCCCTTTGGAACGACAAAACTGCAATAAGTCCTGACTACGTCGCTCTCGTTTTTCGTGAACTCGCTGGTGAAGGCGATCATCCACTACCACTGATACCCTTTGATTGGTCTCCATATCGACCAAAGATCTTTGCCCTCTCAGTGCATCACCGCCTCGCCCTGATTCATCGAACTGCAGGGCGACGACCTCAAAACGATGATAACGCAAAACGTTTAACCCACGCTCAAAGCCGCGATCATCGAAGAAATCACTCGCCAAGAAAACAAGACCTTTTCGAGGTCGAGCACTCACAAATAACTTAATTCTCGCCTCTAAATCCGTCCCACCGGAAGGCTTCAGCTCACTCAAGAAGCGTAAAAGACGAAAAACCCGTTGCTTCCCTCTCGTCGGAGGTAATTGAAGATTTCCTTGATCGGATAACCCCACCAAACTGACGCGGTCTAAGCGAGCCAAGCCTACGTAGGATAATGCGGCTACCAACCGCTGCATAGAACGAAACTGGGCACCATCTCGGCCAGCCATTGAAGCCGAAGTATCAATCAAAAAATAAATACTGAGATCTTCTTCTTCCTCATAGAGCCGGATCAACAGCTTTCCTAATCTCTGATAAACCCCAAAATCTAACGACCGAATATCATCGCCAAGCACATAAGGTCGATGATCGGCGAACTCGACCCCAGAGCCACGTTTTTTGGCCCGGCGCTCACCGCGATACCCTCCCTGCTGCAGTTTGCGCGAGCTCAGGGCTAAACCCTCGGGCCGCTTCAGAAAGTCTTCGTCAAAGCGCTCAGCATCTTGCACCTTGGAACGACCTCTCTTCGTCTCATGCGGTCGCACCTTGGACTGGGCAGCAGGCGAATCTCTCCGAAACAGGGCAAATATTCTATCGAATAGATTGCTCACAAAAGATCACCCTATTTCTCTCATTCTCGAATCAGCTCCTGCAAAATATCATCGCGATCAATAGCTTCGGCTTCTCCCTCAAAGTTCAAAATCAAACGATGGCGCAATGCAGGCAAAAGGGCGGCTCGAACATCGGCCTCGCCTGCCAAAATTCGACCATCGAGCAGGGCCCCGATCTTTGCGGCCAAAATTAAAGCCTGGGCTCCTCGAGGAGATGCACCGGTGGCAACATATTGACGTACCATAGCGCCCGATTCTGGTAGTTCAGGATGCGTCGAGCGCACCAAACGCACAGCATATTCAATCAGCTCCGTCGGCGCTGGCACCTCTCTCACAAGCTCTTGGAGTTCGACCACTTCGTCGCGAGTCAAAACAGGTTCGACTTTCTCAAGCTCTCCAGAGGTCGTACGCGTCAAAATCTGCGCCAAATCATCAGCGGAAGGATAGGGCACTTTCAACTTGAAAAAAAACCGATCAAGCTGAGCTTCGGGCAGGGGGTAGGTGCCTTCCATCTCAAGAGGGTTCTGGGTGGCTAGAACCATGTAGGGGCGGCCCAGGGCATGGGTCTGACCACCGATAGTTACCTGACGCTCCTGCATCGCCTCTAAGAGAGCACTCTGCGTTTTAGGAGTGGCTCGATTCACCTCGTCAGCTAGGACGATCGAAGAAAATATAGGCCCCTGACGAAACTCAAAATGCTGAGCCCCGGACTCATTCTGTTCAACAACTGTCGTGCCAAGAATATCTGCAGGCATCAGGTCAGGAGTAAATTGAATCCGAGCATGAGACAGACCTAAGGCATCTGAAAGCGTGCGAACAAGAAGGGTTTTGCCCAAGCCAGGGACTCCTTCGAGGAGAACGTGAGAGCCCCCAAGCAAAGAAACAATGACCCCATCGATAATTTCATCGTTGCCGACAATCACTTTCTTTACGGTCGATTGAAGACGAAGAACTTTCTCTCTCCACCCATCCACAGCATTCATTATTTCATCTTCTGACTTCAATTTTTCGCTCCTTCCCTCGAGCTCTGCGTGGTTCTTGGTCGAATCAGTTCGAAGTAACTTTCAACCAAAATTTCCTCTTCAGCGCCATACTTCTCTCCGCGAAGAACCTCTTCGGAAACCGATTCATACTGGCGAAATAACTTCTCGTAATCAGGCTGCCGAAAACCTTTTTTTGCCGCTGTTAAGATAGTCTCACTAGCACTTCGACCCTGCCCGGTATCTTGGGCGGCCGCTGCCTTATCTTGGTAGCTAGCACCAGGCTGGGGTGAGGCCTCAGCACTCAGCCGTGGATCGTGTGCTTCGCCGGGTGCCGACCCTCCTTGTTTGCGACCCTGCTTCTGCTCTCCGCCCCGTTGAGAATTGGCTGCTGATTCCGTCCCCAAGCTCATACCTTGGCGACCAGAGGCGCCTCCCCTCCCCTTTTGATTGCGTCGATCGCTAGCGGCCTGAGACTCACCACGAGCACGATCTGAAAATCGCCGGCGTCTTTTTTGTTGAGCGTCGCTGTCTCTCTTTTGCAAACGCTCCTTGAGCCGTTTCAGCTCCTGCAACAAAGTGCGTTTCTCGTCGTCGCTCAGCATCTCTTTTTTCAAGGTCTGGGTCGTTTTCGCGGCTTGATCCAAGAAGCGACTCGCCTTGTCTTTTTGCCCTTCAGCCAAAGCTTGGGCTGCTTCCTGTAATTGACGATCCAATTCACTGAGGGGGGTCGACTTCTTCGCTTCTCTTTGAGAACTATTCCGACCTAATTTCTTCAGACGTCGCGTACCTGCCTGAGCCGTTTCGCCTGCAGTTTTCTCGGCCATTTCTTCTTGAGACAGAAGACTTTTTTTCGGCTCACCTTGGCCACCGCCACCTCGTTGGCTGCCGTCGTTCCTTGACTCACTCGTCGACTCTTGCTGCTGACTCGCCTTGTCCAGAGCGTTACGCAGTTGATCAAGCTCCTCGGGAGAGAGTGGCTTCACCCCTTGCCGCAATCGCTCAGCTAATTCTTGGAAGGCCTCACTGGCCTCCACCCAACGCTTCCCCTCCAATGCATTCGCCAGCGCACCCCCAAGCGACGATTTGCCGAGCTCTCGGCCACGAGCCGCCATCGCTCGCTGCTGAGCTAAACTAAGCTGGGCGCTTTCCTCGACGGACGCCTCCAACCGATGCAAGCTACGCAAAGCCTGAGTTTGGTTCAATTCTCCCTTCCCGAGCCTGGCTAGGAGACGTTCGTATTCGTTGAGCAAGGAAAGAGCCCTTTCTCCGAGCGAGCCCGCCTCTATTTCGGCCAATCTTCGCTGAAATATCTCTGATTCATCAACAGAAAGCTCGACTCCTTCGACCTTGTCTAGGCCGGAAACCTCGGGGACCTGGATCGCTGTTTTTTCTTCGGTCGATAGCTCTGGTAGTGGTAGAAGAATCGCAAGACCCGTGAGCGCCAAAGGGGAGAATAACTTAAACCAGAAGGCCATTCTCAACCTAGCGACGCGGGCCAGAGTCAAACGTTCTAAATATGCGGCAGCTTCTCGACGAGCCAAGTCAAAGTAGCCCGCTTCATAAGGTCCTCTGAACCCATCTTGCCAACCGAAGAGCAGCGCCTCAAGACGGCCATCTGCGCCTACTCGACGGTCGATCCAGGGAATCGTGTCGGGGAGGGAAAACAGCTTTGCCTCGCGCGCATAGGCGATCCCAAAAAGAGCAAGAAAAACCAAAACGGCCCCTGGCACCCAGGGCACACGAGCCGCACCTGACATCCCATACCCAAGGATCAAGGCCGACAGAAGAAAGGTAATCAACACAAGGCCTCGAACAGGCCGGGCGAGAGCCCGCTGGACGAGCTCACGACGACGAACCCACTTCACCTCGCGCAACAAGCGGGTCGCGATTTGGCGAGCATCCTGAGAGCTAATTGAGGACCAGCTCCTCCTGCCTGCGGCTGAGCGACGACCTCGATGATCATCTTCCGCTGCTCCAATGTTCGATTTCGCTACCACCGCTCAACATCATAGCTAAAGGTTGCACGAAGAGCATTTGGAACCTTGACCTATCGCCCAAAGCCGGCGTCAATGCACCATGACGCGATCTTCTTTCAGGAATCGGATCGCTACGGAGTAAAAAGATGGCGAAAAGTAAAAAGCCCCTCATCCTTGTTGCAGATGATGAACCCAGCACCCTAGCACTTGTCTCCGCGCGACTCAGCAGTAGCGGCTACGAAGTTATAGAAGCCGCTGATGGTGACGAAGCTTGGTCCCAAGCAATTCAAGAACTGCCCGACTTAGTCGTGCTCGACGTGATGATGCCCGGTATGAGCGGTTGGGAAGTCTGTCGCAAGATCCGAGGCGCTGTTTCGCTTGCCCACACTGGTATTATTATGCTGACAGGCATCGGTGAGGCTCTCAACTCGATGACATCACCGCTCTACGGCGCTGATGGCTCCTTGGACAAGCCCTTCGATTTCAAAAAACTCTCTTTGATGGTTGCAGAAGTCTTGGCTCAACGTCAGGGCGGTAGTCTCGGTAGAGCGAAGAAAACCAAGGGGCTGAGCACTCGTTCTTTCAAGACAGCAGTGGACGAAGAAGAAGCCGTCGCAGCCAAACCAAAGAAGACGGCTAAGAAGACAGCCGCTAAAAAGACGGCCAAGAGGACCGCCAAGAAGACCGCCGCTAAGAAGACCACCAAGAAGGCCGCTAAGAAGACCACCAAGAAGAC
>JAKVCH010000127.1 GCA_022447485.1 Polyangiaceae bacterium
GCTGCATGACAACGGCCTCGCGTGCCTGAAAAATCCCTTTTTGGTGGGAATAGGGATCCGCTTGATGGAGGTTCTGTACCATCGCCACACGCATGGTGTCGGGCATACGAAACCCAAAAGCCCCCGGGTTACCGATATTCAATTTGATAATATCGTAACCATCACGCTCCAACGCTTCGGCTCGTTGCGCCAGCTTTCCACGAATCTCATACTTGACCTCGTGTAGATGCTCTGATGCGCGTAATTCCGGTAAACTCATGGGAAACTCTTCAACTGGAGGTGCTTGAGGGGCAAGCAACTCTTCTCCGCAAGTACCACAAATCTAGCCGAGGGCGGATTGATTACAAAAAGACGGGAATATTTCTTCGATTTATTCACCTCGACCTCGGCTCCATCGAGAGATTCACGACGAAAAACCACTCAGACTTAGCTGACCTTTCGATGCGATGAAGAGCTAGGGACGAGGAGCGCCGCCCGCTCCCCCTAAACCAGTCTCCAGACACAGCTCCTCAGGACTCGACGCTACCTCATCACTTGCACAACCACTTGTACAAGTCGCAACGACTTTTGCAGCGGTATAGCAATCGTTTGGTTCACAGCCGCCGTTGCCACAAAAAATGCCGTCGGGGCCTCGGAGCACCTGAGAATTAATGCAAAAGAAAGCGGAGGAGCACAGCAACAATTCTGGCTCCTGTGCTTCTTCGTCTGGAAGATTCTGAGCCCCGCCCATGCCCTCTTCCAGCAAACAAATCGCAGAACTCTCACCAATCGAGCCCTCCTCAAAACAGCCACCGGCGCAAACTCCGACCGAAAAGACATTCTCGAGACAAAGCTCATCACAATCACCCGCCGGACAGTTCACAAATTCAGGCGTGGAAAAAACACTGCCCTCAGTGCAGACAAAAAGAGCATCACATTGATACCCCTCTACCGAAGGCTCATCGTCACAAGCACCAGCGACCAGCTGGCTCAAAATAATTGATACAAGGAGAGCGCTTCTTCTCATAGATAGGTCGTATCAGTTCTGCTCTGAAGATCGAGGTCTTCCTCAATTGGCTTTTCGACTCCGTCACCAAATATCTTTCCGATTGCTCCAACGAGGCATGCTTTGCCTCTCGACGCTCACAGGGGTTGTCGTAATTTTTGCAGGGCACGGGTCAAATCAATCTGAAGTGCCTGGGCAACAAGCACGAGCATCGAGCCTTCCCTCAGACCGATCCCCTGATCAATATGCGCCACCTCGACGCTCAACGTGAAAGCCGCTTCGCGGAGTTCAGTGCTTCCCAAGCGAGACGCTAATGTTTGGAGCCGCTCTTCGCGCCAATCTGCATCTTGGATATGCTCGGGTCGAGCCATGGCCAATAGCTCACGAAATCGCCGTTGTTCGCCGCAGTATTCCGCCTGCGAATCGCCCGCTCGATCATCCTCTCCGAGGGTGCCTGGAAGTAGGGTATTCAACGCTCGCGCAATTCGCTCTCGCTCCTGAGGCGCAATATTTCCATCGGCAAATGCGACCAAAAGCGCGACTTCGATCAGCGCTTCAATTTCGTCGACAGACGGTCGATGTTCTAAGAGGGAAACTCGAGAGAGATTGATTTCTTGCACGTTGTCGAGGATAGATCAGAAAGAAACGCGGCTAAAGGTACCCTTCCTCTTGAGCCCAAAAGGGCTGCATTAGATTCACTCTTTCGAAGGGTGCAAAGAAATTCGCGAAAGTCGCGCAGTCATCACTCGCGTAGCTTCGAGGGAGCCGCAGTGCCTGCGGCTCCCTGGGCCGGAGCACGGAATAATGGAGGCTGTTTTTCTGCCCTGGCCCGCGCAAGCGCCTGCTCGAGTTTCTCGTCCTCACTCCTCAAGCAAGCGAAGCAGTCAACCTTCTGCTGCCCCTGGCGACAACCAGATGTCACCCGCAATGCCTCCAAGCGTCGTAGGCTGCGCTCATCTCCATGGGCGATCGCTCGGGGCAAAAGAGCCTTCGTCTTCTCACAATTCTCCCCTCTCTCCAGTTCAAGCGCAACCTTCAAAGGGTCTGTAGCAAGCTCGTGGAGCTCCTCGCTGTGAACCAGCTTCTGCATTCTTGCAACGACTGCTGTCATTCCTCTCTGACCGCGATGGTCATCCCAAACATCATAAATAAGATCGGCGCCCAAGGAGCCCAAATGCTTGAGGGTTAATTGCAAGGCGGCATCGACTGTATCTCGGCGAGCTAGGGCTTGATGAATATCCCAGAGCAAATCGCCATCTTCAGCACTATGAGGATCGAGCTCCAAAGCGCGAGAATAAGAAAGCACCGCCCCAGGATAAAGGCTCAAAGAAGCATACCCTCTTCCTAAGGCTAAATAATCCGCCGCCAAGGCACTTTGATGGTCTGGATGCAGAGTTGAGGCATCGTAGGAAAGATCAGCTCGCGCTCTCAATTCAGTGATCGACTCACGATCACCGGAGCGAACTCTCTCCAACAACTGTTGATGTGCCGCTTCAGCCGCCACCTCTGCTTGCAGGGTAGCCTCCGCTTCGAAATGCCGGCGCACAGCAATGGTGAGGACCGTACCGAGAACCGCACCGACAACCATCACGAGAACGAGAACGCCCAGGGGTATTTTCTTCTGTCCAACGACAATCGAGCGCCGAGAGGCATCCCTCATCATATCGATCATACTGGGTCGCAGGGGTTCTAGTGGCTCGTCCTCCTCCTCTTCTTCGTTTGATAATTCAATCCTAACTTCGCCACTCACAGGGATTGTCTCGCCAGAACGAGCCGTTCCAGGTGCAATTTGGATTTGCGAGCCGCCCAAAGTTCGTGGGGCCGATAAAGTAAAACCAAGAGCGCGACTGATCTCCTCCAGCTGGCAATACAGCTCGTCGGCCGAGGACGGTCGATCCTCAATTTTTTTAGCTAAAAGTGAACGAATGAGCACTCGGAAAGGCTCAGGAAGCTCTAACTCAAGTTCGGGGGGCTCCTGAGTAATTTGAGCACTCAAGACGTCGACGAGTTCCTCGGCCGCAAAAGGTGAATGCCCAGCCAGCATTTCATAAATAATGATGCCGAGAGCATAGAGGTCGGCCCTGGAGTCCACAGCCTCACCACAGACTTGTTCTGGGGCCATGTATTCGGGCGTGCCAAAAAGAGAACCCGCCTTAGTCAGCCCTTTCTGACTCTCGGGCAGCTCCGCCTCACAGACTTTCGCGATGCCGAAGTCGAGTACTTTGACCAACTCATCACCCGAATCGAGGGTAACAAGCATAATATTCTCTGGCTTCAAGTCACGATGAATGACGTTCTTTCCGTGGGCAGCCGCAAGAGCTGCGGAAACCTGAAACGCGATCATCAACACCCTTTGAATTGCAAAGGAACCTTCTTGATCCAAAAGTTCGCGAAGAGTCACCCCGGAAACGAATTCTAAAGCCAAGTAACGAGCGCCGTTTTCCAAGACCCCAAAGTCAATAGCCTCCGCAATAGTGGGATGCTGTACTTTCGCCGCCGCGATCGCCTCTCGCTCAAATCGAGCCTGCGCTTCAGAGTTGCCCAAAAATTCTTCATGTAAGATTTTCAGAGCAACCCTTGTGCGAAGATGTACATGCTCGGCTTCATAGACGGCTCCCATTGCCCCTGAGCCAATCTTTTGATGGATCAGGTAGCGTCCAGCAACGATATTGCCAATGATCAGGCTGGGTAGTTTCTTGGCAATAGGCGAGTTGGTTGTCATTCTCAGGAAGAGCCCTTCAGAAGGCGTGGAGAGCCCCCGATGGAGCGTTGGGAAAGCCCACGATGAATCACTAATTTTTTGCCAGCTTGCTGCCCGGCCGTAAAGGCATCGCGATCAACAGCGCCCTTACCGCCCACCCTGCGGAGATAGGGATGCCGACGACGTAGAAAAGCGTCTAATTCTGGGTCCCCAGACCAAACGAGCCCCTCTGCGGCGCTGGCAAGATGCCCACGGCGGAGTTTATCTGCAAAGCCCATCATCACACCGTAAAGAAAGCTCTGGCGATTTTTATTCCTCTTCAAGCCTTCGCGACTCTTATGGGCACGCCAAAGTTCTTCGCCGGCTCGCTCAAGAAAGTCGTGAACGTAAGATGCTATCTCTAAATTAGGAATCGTACCACAAGCCTCGAGAATGGTACCTCTCTTGCCTTCTTGCACCCGAAAGCACGGTACGATCACAACTTCTACGAAAAAGTGCTCGCTTAATATGCTGGCCAAGACCCTTTGCCATGCCTGACGGCGTCCTGTGCTTTTGCCCAAATGGCGATAGCTGTAGTCCCGACGTTCCCCCAGGGCATTCTCGTCAATGTTGTAGCGAAGCATCAATTTCCGCGCCTTCGCCATCGCGTTCTCGGCCTCATGTTGATTCTCACTCTGCGCTAGGCTCAACAACTTTTGAATTCGCTCCAGGGTCGGAGAAATCTGCTGCTCTAATTCTTGGGGCATCCGTGGAGCACCAGCCGCACGACTATCGATCCCTCGCTCTCGGCAAACCCGCTGGAATGTCGGGCCATGGGCAGGCTCATCGTCAACGCGAAGCACTTGGTCGACAAATTGGTGCGCCATTTCATGCTTCAATACCTCCACTAACTGCCCCCAAGGTCCATCCAGCAGACTCAAGTTGAGCTGCATGACTCGGGAGCTGAGCCAAGCTCCCCAGCGACTTCCCGACTCAAGCCATTCGAAGCTAGGTTTTTGCAGCTTCCCTGAAAACAGCCCCCAATTCAGCTCCTGATAAGTCCGTTGCACCTGAGACTGAGCAATACGTCTCAGTTCATCACTCAGAGGAAGGTCGTGAGAGCCCGGCTGCATAATGCCCCCATAGCCTATCGTTTGCTCCAAGCGAAGGATCACATCTAGTATCCAGCTATGTCTCTTCGAGAAGACGCTCTGCGCTATCATCAACAAGGCCGCCTCGGCAAAATTGAAGTTGTCTCCACCAAACCAGTGGCTTCCCAACTTGACCTCTCCCTCGCTTACTCTCCCGGCGTGGCAGAACCCTGTCGAGATATCGCGGCTAATCCTGAGCTCGTGGATCAGTACACAGCTCGCCGGAACCTGGTGGCGGTGATCACCAATGGTACCGCTGTGCTCGGCCTTGGGAACATCGGCCCAAAGGCATCAAAGCCAGTGATGGAGGGCAAAGGCGTTCTCTTTAAGCGTTTCGCTGATATCGACGTCTTCGACCTCGAATTAGATGCAGAAGACCCAGAAAAGTTCATCGCTGCCGTAGAAATTATGGAGCCAACTTTTGGCGGCATTAACCTAGAGGATATCAAAGCTCCCGAATGTTTCGTGATTGAACGAACCCTACGCGAAAGAATGCAAATTCCGGTTTTTCATGACGATCAGCACGGTACTGCGATCATTAGTGCCGCGGCTCTGCTCAACGCCTGCGAACTCCAGGAAAAGAAACTCGCAGAAATTCAAGTCACCTGCATTGGCGCGGGAGCAGCAGCCACTTCCTGTATGAGGCTCTGGACCCACTTTGGAGTTCCAGCAAAAAACATCACCATGGTTGATGCCGATGGCGTGCTGCATGAGGGCCGAGCTGATATCGATGAATTTCGTCAGGACTTTGCTCGCCCCAGCTCCGACCAACGACGCACGCTCACAGAAGCGATTCAAGGCGCAGACGTGCTGATTGGTTTATCAACTGGCGACATTGTGAAGGAGGAGCACCTCAAAAGCCTCGCTGACCGGCCGATTATTTTTGCCTTGGCGAATCCAGACCCAGAGGTCGATTATCAGCTAGCAAAGACCACGCGACCAGACGCGATTGTCGCAACGGGACGCAGCGATTACCCCAATCAAGTCAATAACGTCTTGGGCTTTCCCTACATCTTTCGCGGCGCTCTCGACGTGCGTGCCAGCGCTGTCACCGAAGAGATGAAAGTCGCGGCCGCTCACGCACTTGCTGAACTGGCTCGACAAGACGTACCCGATGATGTGCTGCGCGCCTACGGTCGCCGCAGTCTTAAGTTCGGTCATGATTATATCATTCCGAAGCCCTTTGATACCCGCGTTCTCTATTGGGTGGCCCCGGCAGTCGCCAAGGCTGCCATGGAGTCGGGCGTAGCCCGCGACCAAATCGATCTCGTCGAATACAAAGACGAACTCTTTCGCAAGCTCTCACCATCGAGAAGAATTCTCTGGCACCTCACTGCTGCAGCTCGTAACCGGCCGCAACGAATTGTGTACCCCGAGGGCGAGCACGACAATATTATTCGGGCTGCACGACGAGTGCGTGATGCTGGCCTCGCCTTCCCTACCCTACTCGGGCAGGAGCGCGTCATCTCCGAGCGAGCAGCGTCGCTCGGCGTTTCCCTCGACGGAATCAACATTATCTCGCCGACGGATAGCTCTGATTTAGAGGAATATGCGCAGTCCTACTTTGAATTGCGCTGTCGCAAAGGCATGACGCCAGGAAAAGCTCTCCGTGAATTACGCCGCTCCTACACATCTTTTGCGATGATGATGCTCAAGCGGGGCTCGGCCGATGGCGTCGTCGCCGGGGCCCGCCAGGACTACCCGGCGACAATTCGCCCGGCTCTGCGAATTATTGGCACTCGCCCCGATGTTCGAAAAGCATGCGGTATGTACATGGTCGCAACCAAACAAGACGTACACTTTCTGGCTGATACGACGATCAACATCGACCCAGACGCACGTACCCTGGCGGAAATTGCGCGCCTCACCGCCGAGCGCGTGGCCGAGTTTGGCATCACGCCTAAGATTGCCATGCTCTCCTTTTCTAACTTTGGAGATGCACCCCATCCTGCATCCCAAAAAGTGGCAGAGGCCACGAGGATTCTCCAAGAAAACGACCCTCAAATGATTGTCGACGGGGAAATGCAGGCCAATGTTGCCCTCGATCCGAAAGACCGAGCGAGCTACCCGTTTTCTCGCCTCAAAGACCCGGCCAATGTCTTGATCTTTCCCAACCTGGATGCAGGCAATGCGGCATATAAACTGCTTTCGGGCACCGGCGGCGCCGAGGTAGGGGGGCCGATTCTTTTAGGAATGAATCAGCCAGTCAGCGTTCTACAGCAACATGCGTCAGTCGACACCATCGTTCATATGACCGCCATCACCGTAGCCCAAGCAGGCCGGGAACGCATCACCGTTCCGCCCCCAGAAACAACCTATTGAGAAGAGGAAATCTTTCCTCTTCCTGCCAGAAAGACTCCGCTCACGAGAGGCAAACGGAAACTCAAAAACCAAATGCTAGAGTTAACTCAGGGCTAAAGATATCGTCTTCAGCCCAATAAGCGCCGGTCCGACCGAAGATATGCTCATAGACGAGCCCGGCTCCCAAATAAGAACTCGGGCCTATCATAATCAGAACACCTCCACGGGCACCGACTGCCTCATTATCCGCGAAGTCACTAACGAAATAGTGTTTGTAGAAGGTTCCCACATAAGGCTTCACCACGGGTACTTGGTGAAATACATATTTTACTCCGGGACTCATCGTCGCGATGAATGGGCTGCCGATCACCCAAAATCCAGCATCCAGCCCCAACTCCAAACCATCAATGAGATAATAGCCAAGCCCTGTCCCCAAAAGAAGCCAACTTTCCTCTTCGAAGAAGAGACCATTCGAGGTTGAAGCCTGCGCAAAACCCAAACCGACACCGAGGCGCGCGGAACCGGCAGCAAAAGGACCGGCTGACTTGCGCGGGCGAAAGGATTCGGATTGAGGCTCTGAGGCTGTGGAATTTCCCGTGCTCACTTCATTTTCAACCTCACCCCGACCACCATCTTCCCCTGGTTCTCCTGAGGCTGGACTCTCTACGGTCTCCACAGGTGGCGGCGCTTCTTGAGCAAAACCTGCTGGAGCGAGAAGGCTAACCAGGAGAAAAATAAGAAAAAAATGCAATTTTTGCCGCTCTTTAGCGAGGCTTGAGGCCAGCCAGAGGCTGCCGTGAAAGAAATGGTGCGATCGGGTCATGGGGAAGAAGATCA
>JAKVCH010000128.1 GCA_022447485.1 Polyangiaceae bacterium
GTCGCGGGTCGAGCAGGAAGAGCAGCGAATCAAGGTCGAGTGCTGATTCAAACCCGCAACCCTGAGCATCCGGCTCTCCGATTTGCTCAGCAACATGATGTGCCTTCTTTTCTTGAACAAGACTACCGGCTCCGCCAAGAAGTAAATTATCCTCCTTTTTGTCAAATGGCTTTGATTCGATTTGACGGCCTCGAAGAACGAGTGGTTGCTCATGAAGCGGCGCGCCTAGCTCGACTCATTGAAACCAGTGATGCAGAAGTAGAAGTTCTGGGACCAGCACCTGCGCCGCTCCTACGTTTGCGTAATCGTTTTCGGCATCGGTTTATCGTTCGCGCGACTCAACGCCAGGATTTACGTAAAGCACTCCTGGCGATTGCTCGAGCACCTCAAAATCGTAAAGTACGGGTCGGCATAGATGTCGATCCCCAAAGCATGCTTTAGAGGGTCAACAGCGAGACAGTTGGGTTGGCCTCCTAGCATTGGGAATCGAGCTTCATCTTTCGATCAATTAGCCACTATTTGCTCAGCCGTGGTAACCTCCCCGCTCATGGGCACATCCCCGCATCGCTTCTCGATTACGTCAGGGCTCCTTCTCAGTCTTTGCTCCTCCGCCTGCGTCTTACAAGGTGGTTGTGAAAGCGTTCCACCAGCTCAGAACGCCCCGAACTCCGCAAAAGTAGATGAAACCACGCCTGCCCAAGGCCCTCCGAAAGAAAAGGCCCAAAGGATCGCAGAAAAGAAGACTGCTCCAGCTCCCCGCAGCCCGTTAGAACGAGCTGCCCTCGCCATCCGACAAGTCAATTATACCGAGGCAGCTCAAGCCCTTGACGCTATGCGTGCCGACGAAAAGTCTAGCCCAACCTGGCATTACGCTCGGGCCCTGACTGCTTTCAAAACGGGAGAGTTCACTCAAGCGATTGAGCTTCTCCATCAGATCGAAAAGAACGCTCCTTGGCTCCAAGAAGAAGCCTCCCATCTTCGCACTCAAGCAGCAGAGGGCTCAGGAGACGCGACTCTGATCGATGCCTTTGCCGGGAAGCCCCACGATTCCCTCGAAGAGCTCGACCTAGCTGAATCCTACCTGCATGCGCAGGAATATGAAAAGGCAATTAAAATTGCAGAGCATGTCCTCCAAGCAAATAAGAAGTCAAAAAAGTCTTCGGCACGGGCCAACCTCTCACGAGCTCATCGCGTGCTAGCTGAAGCTCAAGAAGCTCGAAACGCAAAACGAGAAGCTCTCACATCTTGGCGTTATCTAGCGCTAGAAGCTCCCACCTCCGCAGCGGCAAAAGATGCTGCGGAGCGCTATGAAGTCTTGTCAAAGTCGACCCTCTCTGCCCCCGAGCGATTCAAACGAGCGAAAGCCTTCGCTGATGACGGCGCCTCAAAAGCCACGGACCTTGAACTGCAAAAAGCCGCAAAAGCGCCCGGTAAGCGCCCAACGAAAGCCGAAAGCTTGGCAGTCTCTGGATGGGGTCTCTACCTGGCACGAAGTAATTACTCTGAAGCAGCGGCACGCCTAGCGAATGCTGCTCGATTAGGTCATCGAGATAAGCAACGACTCACTTATTATCAGGCAAAATCCCTCGCACGAGCGAATCGTGATTTAGAAGCCATCAATATTTACGACGCTCTCGGAAAGGAGTCAGGCGAATTCGCTGAGCACGCTCTCTACCAAGCGGCGCGTCTCCGCTACATTGACGGCCAATTTCCTGCGGCCTTCCTCGCCTACGAAGCCTACGAGAAGCGCTATGGTACCCGGGCGCGCCACCGCCGAGAGGTTGGCTACGAAAAAACCATTACCGCGCTCGCTGCCAAGGAATATCCAAAGGCAGAGGAATCTCTGGGCCAACTGATCTCAAAGGAAAAAAGCCCTCGTAAGCGAACTCGGCTTGTGCAGCTGGAGGGCGTAGCTCTCCTTGCCCAGGGCAAGAAAAAAGAAGCCGAGGAGAAGTTTCGCACTGTGATGCGCTCCCGCCCTCTTTCTCTTGCCGCCTTACTCGCTGCAGCTCGATTAAAAAGCATAAATGCGGCTCCCGAGCCATGGCTGCCTTTGAGCCAGAGTTCCGTGACCGCCCAACCCGGCGTACTAGAGGCGCTCGAGCCAGAGCTGCCAGAAGGCGTTGCTGCGCTCAACGCCTACGGCTTGGATGAGATGGCTCAATCTCTTCTACGTCGCTCAGAAGCAAGCTTACGAGAACGCTATGGCAAGCGAAAAGGTGAAGCTCTTTGCCAAGCCTACGGTCAACTTCAGACAGCCCAGCGCCGTTATCAAATCGCTCAATGGGCAGTCTCCTGGGAATCAATCAAACGACCTCCAACGCCGACAACTCGCTGGGCATGGGATTGCCTCTACCCACGCCCTTGGCTCGAGCTTGCTCGGAAAAATGCTGAAGAATTAAACGTACCCCTCGACCTGATCTATGGCGTGATGCGCCAGGAAAGTGCCTTTCGTCCCCGAGTTGTCTCCCCCGCAAAAGCCGTCGGCCTGATGCAGATTATACCACCAACGGCTCGTCGCATTGCTCTTGAGTTAAAGACCGAATACAGCCCGGAAAAAATGAGAGTGCCTGATATCAACCTTCGCTTTGGCAGTTTTTACCTGAGCCGGTTACTCAAAGTCTATCAGGGTCGAAAACTATTAGCCGCCGCAAGCTACAATGCGGGCCCCTACGCTGTTTCTCGTTGGCTCGAGAGCGGCGAAAACCTCGATCTCGATATATTTATCGCACGAATTCCTTATAAGGAGACTCGAGAGTATGCCTATCGCGTCGGCGGCAATATCGCTCGTTATGCATGGCTGGAGGAAGACCTCGACGCACTCAATATGGACCTCAATATTCCAAAAGGTCTGCGGGCAAATCGCGGCCTCTACTGAATCGCTGATTGAATGAGAAGCGGATCACCCCAATAGCGCTCTTTCCAGGCCTCTTCTAAGACCCCATACGCGGGTCGCTGCCAAGGAGAAAAACCCCAGGCGGCTTCTTGACTCAAATCATCTAAGTCAGCGTACATACGCCAAACGAAGAACCCCCCAAAGCCCTTTGCCTCAGGCATCGCGGCTAGAAATGACTGGTAGGCCTGAGCTTGCGCCTCGGGATCGACCTGCACGGTCCCGAGTTGCTCGGGCCAGAGCCAAGGGCGGATCGCCGTGATTGTTCTAGCTGTGTAACCAAATTCAGAGAAAATAACCGGACGTTCCCAAAGCTCAGCGAGCTCAGTCACCTGTTGCGCGATTCGTTGGCCTCCTGCAAGAAGCTCTTCCTTCGAAGCGTCATCTTCCCAATGGAGCGGGTAAAAAGCGTTGATCGCGATCAAGTCGAGAGCACCCCAGATAACCGTATCCGCTGCATCATCCCAATTAGCGGCGTAGGTGAGTAAACCCGAATAGGCGCGCCGTATCTTCTGAATCACGGGATAAAGACTCGGAGCCCGTTGGGTGGTCACCCAGCTGCGCATTTCTACGCCCAAGGCGAAGAGATCGACGCCGCTCTCTTCTGCGACCTTGGCCCAAGGAAGAACGAACGACTCATAGGCTATCGCTCTCTCTCGCCACCCTTCATCGGTCTGAGGATCGATTTCAGCTCGCCAACCTCCGCTCTCGACCCAGAGATGGGGTACCAGCATCACCCGTAGACCTCGGGCGTGGGCCATTTCCACAGAGCGAGCGACTGATTGGCGTACGAGGGCTGGAGCACGCTCAAAGCGTGACGAAATTCCCGGTGACCTGAGATCCCAAGCACGACCAAATACAGTCAGGCTCACCCAATTCGCTCCGCTTTCAGCCAGTACATCAAGAGTCTGTCCGAAATCATCCGAGCCGTAGCCTCTTCCAGGTTGCAGATCACTTTCGATGGGCCCAATCGTCATTCCGCGAAATAAAGGCTCACCTAAAACGCGAAGCCCATCCGCGCCGGGCGGTAACTTGCCCAGAGGCTTCGGCGCTGAGGCCCAACGGGGAAAGGCGCTTTTCCCTCCCCGCACATCATCCTGAATTTCCCTATTGGTCGCGACAGCGCCCAACGACCGTTCTTGCTCTTTTGCCTGACTTTGTGGACTGAAAACAGACACCACCAGACCGACGCGCGTTAAAATTTGCAGAGCTCGACGCCGCTGCATCATCAACCCACAACGCTATCGACAACATCCGCATCGATCGCAGCAATCACCTTCACCACTTGATCGGCTCCGGCCGCCACGAGCTTCTCCCGTGGATAGGAATGTTCCACCGCAATGCAGGGCAGGCCCGCAGCCTTCGCCGCATGAATGCCAGCAACAGAGTCTTCAATCACCAATGCGCGCTGCGCATCGTCACCGACCTTTGTCCTCAGGAACTCAATCGACTTCAGATAGCCCTCGGGATCTGGTTTGGATACCGTCGTATCTTCAGCTGCAAAGATTGCATCCACGAGATCGCGAACACCTAGGACCTTCAACCCCAATTCTACTTCGTCTCGTAAGGCCCCGGAGCAAACAACGACCGGTCCTAAGGAAGCTCGATGACGAATCAAGGCAGCAGCCCCAGGAAATGTTTTCAGCTCCTGATTGGCGCGGCGCAGATAGTGGGGCTTTTTCAGCTCCACTAATTCATCGATTTCAGCCCGTGTCGGCTGACGCCCTGCGTCACGCAGCATGGCCTCGAAGCCCCCCACGTCGTCGAACCCAATGTAGGTATTCCAGTAGCTCTCCGAGGAGATCTCAATGCCCATGGGCCCAAGGACATCTCGAAATGTCTGCAGATGAATTTCTTCATCGTCGACCAAGACCCCATTAAAGTCGAAAATTGTCGCTGGCTTCACGATAAAGCCCTAGCTGAATCTGGGTCCTAGACCAAGATCGGGTCAGCTCATCCCTCCCGGGCTGCCCCGGGGGAATAAGCACGAAACCCGACCCTTTCGCCTTCGAAGGCTCGCAAAGTCCCTGACAACAGCAAATCGCCGCTATTTCTTGCACTGCCCAACACCCTGTGCCAGGTTCCGCGCACCCCAACAGCAAGGAATTTCAGGCATAAGATGAGCAAAGGCGATTTAATGGAAATGGAGGGTGTCATCCAAGACGCTCTCGGTGGTGGACAGTACACGATTAAAGTCGATTCAGGAGACGCGATTGTGCGCGCTCAACTGTCAGGACGAATGCGACGCCACCATATCCGCGTTCTACCAGGAGACCGAGTCAAAGTGGCTGTATCTCCTTACGATCCTACCCACGGATTGATTGTTTATCGTGGTCGCTAAACCTGTCTGCAGATAGAAGAGCTCGTCATCAGCTCTCTCTTTCCAATGATCGGCTTCCGACTCAAAGGCCCGCCACACGCAAACTTAGGTTTGTGGGCGGGTTTTTCAGTTTTGAGATCTTCTTCTTTCATCTCCTCATGCAGCATCCTGTTGATCGCTGCCTGTAGCAATCGGAGCGCGGAGCCTTTGGAGAAGAAAGAGCTAGACAAAAAACCTGCATCAGAAGAGGGGAGCATGAAAAACGTCCTCCCTGTCGACAAACTCTTCCTCCCGGAGAAAACAAACGAACTGGTCGTCGACCTGGCAACTTCGCCTTCTTTATCCCAGGCAAATCAAACTCAATCGCCACTTCAAAAGGGCTGCCCGAGGGAGATGGTGAACGTCGCTGATGCCTATTGCGTCGATCGCTACGAGAGTTCCCTTGTCGACCACGAAAAGAAACGACCGCTTTCTCCTTACTACCCCAGCAGTCGGGAAAAAACCGCAACTCTTTACGAAACCTGGCTCCGAAAAGCCCTCGCATCCAAGGGGAAACAAGGGCCAACAACTCTCGTCCCCCTACCCCCGCCCTTCAGTCTTGCCGTTGAGTTCTCCCCAGAGGCTCAATCCCTACCAAGGCGAATTCCAGCTGGTTACCAATCGGCTCATAGTGCAGCCCTCGCCTGCTCCGAAGCTGCGAAACGACTCTGCTCCCCCGCAGAGTGGCGTCGAGCGTGTCGGGGACAAGAGGATAGAAAATTTCCCTATGGGGAGCAGTATCGCGCGGGCACTTGCAATGTCCATCGGAACGAACACCCCGCCGCACTTCTTCACGGTGATGCCTCGAAATACCATCTAGATCCTCGACTCAACCTCACCCGAGCTCATGATGGACCGCTCCTGCAGGCTACGGGTGAAAGTCCAGGGTGCGCCAGCCACTGGGGCGATGATGCTATTTATGACATGGTGGGAAATCTCGACGAATGGCTCGACGAAGACCAGGGTCAATTTGCCGGTGGATTCTATTCTCGAGCAACGAAAGAGGGCTGTGATTCGAGCATCAGCGTCCATGGCCCCGGCTATCGTGACTACAGCCTGGGCATTCGCTGCTGTAAAGATATTGAGTCAAAGCTCTCAGACTAAAGGCAGCTCCCGAGCTCGGCGGCTTACTCTAGCCTCGTTCACTCGGCGATTTCTTCGCCGGCCCCTACCTGCTCCGGGAGCGGAGTCTTCATCCGACCCTGAATCCAGGACATAATCGCTGGCAGCCAGAGCAAATTGGCAAAGAGGGTCACTCCCAAGGCAACGGTCGCCACCTTTCCCAAAGAAGCAAGCCCCCCATTCTCGGAGGCAATCAGACTCGCAAAAACCACTAGAGTGGTCATTGTTGAACCCAAGACGGCCCGGGAACTCACGGCTAGGTCGTCCCATGCAAAGCCATTTTTGCGTCCTAGAACGGACCAGACGACATAGATGGCTCCGTCCACTCCAATGCCGAATGCAACGGGAAAAACGAGTAGGTTGTAGAAATTAACCTTCCAGTCCAAGACCGCCATTAAGCCGGCGGTCGTGGTCACTGAAATAAAGATCGCACCCAAGATCAACAGAGTGCGCCGTGCTGAACGCCCAATCATCAGAGTGCCGATCAACAAGCCTAACATTGCTAAGCCAGTGACGCGCCAACCATCTTGACGCAATAAGGGCATGACTTCTCCAAGCACCGAAGAAGATGATGCAAATCGAACTTTCGGATGGGCTTCGCGCAAACTCTCCAAGACTCCGGAAAGAACCAGCATCTGCTTGGCATCCCAGCCCTGAAACTTATGATAGATCAGTCCAACTGTGCCAAAGGTCTTATCGCGTTCCGAAAGCGAGTCTAAAACCCAAGCGGGCATATCTGCTTTCGTGATCGGTTCGTCCACGCTGACCAAAGGTCGCCACGGCTCCAACTTTTCTTTCCATTCATCACTTCCGAAACGAAAAGCGTCGTCCATCGAATCGCGAAGTCGTTCAACTTCTTCCAACTTCACTTCTTGGTCGGTAGGAACGAAAAGACCTGGAGTTAATACGGAAGGCTCCCCTTTGCCGTTCAGCCCCTGAGGATAATCTCTCCGGACAGCGCTTGCCGCCTCTTCGAGAGCCTCCGGATCATCCGCCAGCATCAAAACAGCGGCCCCAGCACTGGCCCCCATAGCCTTTTTATGACTCACGCCCTTGATACGCGCCTTATGGATCAAAATGCGCGTATCGTAGAGTAAGTCGAGATTCTTCAGCTCGTAGATTCCAAAACCCAGAAGACCAAAGCCCATCAAGGTCACGATCATCGCAGGAGCCTTCTTCCACGGACGACACAAAGCCGCCGGCATTTTCCAAGAACGAGTCAAAGAGCCGTCTAAGGGCTTCAGTCGATGCAAAGCAAACGTCAGGGGCGGAAAGGTCAGGAAAGTCGCCAAAAGCACACAAGCGATACCGATGGTAGAGAAAAGGCCTAGCTGAGCAAAGCCTCGAAACTCTGCCACCATCAGCGCTGCAAAACCACAAGCGGTGGTCAGTGCTGCCACGGATAAAGAGGAGAGCAAGCTAACAAAAGTATCTTCAACAGCTTCCGTGACTCCTTTACCGGCATCTCGCTCCGCACCGTAGTGGGTCAGCATATGCAAACCAA
>JAKVCH010000129.1 GCA_022447485.1 Polyangiaceae bacterium
ATTTAGGATCCGGCAATAATGACGAGAATGCCTTGACCTTGCCCGATGGCACGGTCGTGGAAGAGGTCAATGAGGGAGGCGATCCGAATAACCCAGCTACCTGCGCGATTGCCGCGGCCTCCAAGTCCTACGTAGGTTGTGATTTCTGGCCGACCCAGACGACCAATAAGGTTCACGAAGAGTTCAGTTTCGCCGTGGTGGTTGCCAACGGTGGGACAAGTCCAGCTCAGGTCACTGTCCAGGGCGGCGCGCTTGCTATGGCGACGGCTTACACAGTGGAGCCCCAAGGCTTAACGGTGATCGAGCTGCCTTGGGTCAGCGAGTTGAAAGGGACAACCTGGATCAACACGGCGACTTCCATGGGACGCACAGACGCTACAACGCGACAAGTCCCCGGCGGGGCCTATCACCTCACCAGCGATATCCCGGTCACAGCCTGGCAGTTCAACCCCCTCGATTTCGCGATCCCGAATTTTGCGGACTGCAAAACGAACTTTGCCCAGCCCGATTGTTATAGCGTGAGTAACGATGCAACTATTCTAATCCCCTCGACGGCGATGACAGGCAACTACCGACTCCATGGTTTTCCTGCAGAGAACGGCGGCGGAACGGGAAGTATGGCCGGCGGTTTCGCGATTACGGCGACCGAGGCTGATACAACCGTCGAGGTACAGTTCGGCCTGGAGTGTGAGACGGGAGTCAATGATCCCGATAACCAAACCGGTGACTGTGTGACGGGCGTCGACGGGCAGGTGAAATTGGCCGGCGATGTCGAAGAGTTGACCCTCAATGCGGGCGATGTGGTTCACTACATTGGCGCGCGCGGACCTGGTTTCGGACTAGTGAATGCCGACTTGAGTGGCTCGTTGGTGAAGGCCAACAAGAACGTCCAAGTCATCAGCTTTAACCCGCTCACTCAATCTGACAAGGACACAGGCTATGCAGACCATATAGAAGAGATTGTCCTGCCCGCAGAGGTGCTGGGTTACGATTATGTGGTCCCAGTGCCAACCTCGCCAAACGGTGCGGTCAAGGGCGGCCATATTGTTCGTATGGTCGGCAACTTCGAAAATACGGAGCTGACCTACGAGGATAAGCCGATGGGCGCTCCCGATACGCTGGGCATTGGAGAAACCAAACAGTTTCGCACCGATAAGCCGTTCCGGGTGACGTCTTCCAGCGATAAGCCCTTCGTTGTCTCCAGCATCATGCTGGGCAGCCTCGCCCAGGGCGAGGGTGCGGGCTGTGCGTCAAAGGGGTTTCCTTGCTCCGGTGATCCGGCGATGAGCATTGAAGTCACTCCCGAACAATTCCGCACTACCTACACTTTCCTGGCGCCGCTGACCTACGACTCGAACTATGCCGATATCCTGATTCCTGACGGTGCGACTGTCACTCTCGACGGGAATGCGGTGACACCGACCGAAGCTGTTGTCGCCGGATATCAGCTCGCGCGAGTGCCTTTGGCGAGTAAGTTGAGCAATCCAAATAATGAGAACGGCTCTCATCGTTTGGAATCAGATCTGCCAATTGGTCTGCAGGTGATGGGCTTTGGGCACGCCACGAGCTACTACTACCCTGGCGGTCTCGATCTCGAAATCATCTCGGAAGTTCCAGAGATTTCGATTGTCGTTCGCTAAGTAGCCCAAGAACCTGCTCGGACGAAAAAACCTCTATGCTCTTGAGCATGGAGGTTTCTTTTGAGTCGGGGCAATCTACCGGTCGAGCCTGAAGCGGACTCGCCACCACCGCGGCCGTGCTCCGTTAGGAAAGATTCCCCTCGATGGGCCCTGGTTCTTGTACGAAGACAAATGGCGCAACAATCATGGTTTGCAGCTTCTGGCTGCCCTTGCGCCAGTTTTCGATTTGCTCCTCGCGAGGTCGAGAGACTTGAGCCCGATGAATCCAGGCTTCGACCTGGCTGCTCTTATCTTTGGCCACCGCCAGTGCGACCTCTTCGAGAGTGAGAGCCGGACTGACAAGAAAAACAGCATCACGGCTTAAGTGAGCCTCGATGTCGCTGAACTCGCCCAATCCGCCCTTTTCTTTTAATGCGCTCAGAATTTCTTGGTCCGATTCTGTCATGGCCCTCAGACTGCTACAGGTAGTCCAAAATGCAATCACTTGCTCGAGAGCGAGTCAGCAAAAGCCGGTCTTGCTGACTAATTCAATGGCACAGAGCAATCACCGTTGCCCTCGACGGCTCGGCCATAGGGAGCCTCGCCGGCTGCATGTATCAGCAGCTGCCCCCCTTCGCTGGGACGAGGGATGATCGCACCATGCGTAATAGGCCGCCCATCCTTTGCTTCTTCGACGGTTACGACAACATTCTTGCCTTGGACCTCGTAGCCGGCGTAGCTCGCTGGCCCTCCTTGAAAGTCGCAGTTCAGACCTTCGGAACCGAGGGCGAGGATAAATTGCGTCGAGGCATTCAGCTGAGGCATCAGCCCAGTCCAGGTCAGACGTTGATCGCTCGGTTGTCCTAAGGCGACAGCGAGGCAGCGACAGGTACTGCCCTCTGCATTGCTCAGGAACACATCGTGTCGAGCGCCAAAGAGCGCGGAGCTTTGGCCTGCTTGCGCTGGGTTCGTGGTTGTCTCGCCTGAGGCTGCCGACGATGTGCTGTCTGTAGAACCATCGCCGAGCGGCTCCTCCTCCATATTCCAAGCTTGACTGTTCTCAATATCGAAATTGACCCCATGGTCGACCTCGGTCTTGGTTTGGGTTTTTGCCTCGGCTTGGGCTTTGCAAGCAATCAAGGCCGCCGAGGCAACCGAGAAGGAAAGAAGCGAGATCAACGGAGCGAAAAGAGGGTGATTGGCACGAAGCATCGTTCCCGCATCTTTCCACTCCTTGGAAAAAACAGCCAAGTTTTAGGCCAAACTCAGCCTACTTCACCAAGTTCATCTTGAAGTTCTTTAATGAGCTTCTTTGCCTTGCGGCTGAGCTTTTTGGGGACTGCTACCTCGAGTAATACGTGAAGATCGCCGCGCCCGCGCCCGTCGAGCTGGGGAAAGCCTTGCTTTTTGATGGTCTGCACGGTGCCCGGCTGAGTCCCCGACTTGTATTCCACTTTGACGGTTTCGCCATTGGGCAGCTCCACGCTACCTTTGCCACCGAGGGCAGCATCAGCGAAGCTGATGTTGAGTCGGGTGCCTAAGTCAAAACCGTCTCGCTCAAAACGCTCGTCTTCCTCGAGATCGACATCCACGTAGAGGTCTCCAGCAGGTGCCCCCTGCTGACCCGGCATGCCTTGCTCGGGGACTCGTAGCCGCTGGCCTTCGTCGATGCCGGCAGGAAAGCTTACTAATACCTTGCGACGCTTTTCTACATAGCGCTCCCCGTTGCATTCATCACAAGGGTCCCCAATTACGGTTCCTTGCCCATGACAGGTGGGGCAAGTGGTGCTGAACATGATGAAACCACGCTGGGTGTTGACTTGCCCTGTGCCTGCACAAGTACCGCAGGTTTTGGGCTGACTGCCATTCTTGGCGCCTGTGCCATTGCAGCTCTCACAAGGTGCGGCCCCGCGAATCTGTACTTCTTTTTTCACCCCCTCCATCGCCTCCGCCAAGGTGAGCGTGGCTCGAACCCGCGTGTCTTGTCCGCGAGCCGGGCCGCGGCGACCACCACCATAGCCCCCCGCTTGTCCGCCGAAGCCGCCGAAGAAATCAGAGAACATATCTTGGAAATGGGTGAAAATATCGCCCATGCCGGCGTTATCGAAATCGAAGCCAGCCCCAGCGGCTTGGTGCCCAAAGCGATCGTATTGGGCGCGCTTTTGCTCGTCGGAAAGAATCGAAAAAGCTTCCGTCGCTTCTTTGAATTTCAGCTCGGCCTCACTATCTCCCTGGTTCCGGTCAGGGTGATATTTCAGGGCGAGCTTTCGGTAGGAGCGGCGAATTTCATCGCCATTGGCAGACTTCTCGACTTCGAGAACTTCGTAATAGTCGCGTTTTACGCTCATGGTCTTGGCCTTTTCATCGGCGGCCACAGGAAGGGCCTCGGGGTCCGACGCAACCTAAGCGCGAATCGGCGGATGTAAAGGCTTTTTCGCGTGAGAATGACCTAAATTGAGCCAGAAATGGCCTCTTGGCGGAGCTGTCCAATCGTCCAGCGAGATTCCTCTAAATCTGCAGCTGTTTCGGCGAGCTGCTGGCGGAGAGTCTGTAGCTCTTCCCAGCTAGCTGCATCAGCGTGTTTGCTCTTCTGCTTCGCGTCTTTTTGCAGACTCTCGTTCTTCGTGATCGACTTTTCGTGGAGCTTGAGTTGGGCGATCAGCCCTTCTGCGTAGGATTCGAGTCGAGCGATATCTTTCTCAAGCCGTTGAATTGATTCATCCCGCTCTCGGAGTTGCGATTCGCTCGCGCCACTGGCGCGAGCTTTGATTTTTTTGATGATTTCTTCACTGGCATCCAGTCGTTGCATCGACTCCTCGAGCTCTTCTTCAACATCGCGATAGCGGCGGTAGTAGAGATCGGCATCGGCTTCGGCGTCCGCAAGAGATTTCTTGAAATCTTGAATGGCTGCGTTTTGCTCTTTCAGTCTCTTCTTGTCGTCCTCCGATGGCTCTTGGGAGCTGAGCTTTTTTTGCAGTTCTTCATTTTCCTTCGAGAGTTTTTCTACCTGGGCGCGAAGTTTCTTCTGAGCTGTCTCGGCCTTCTCGCCGATCTTTTCTTTCGCCTGCAGGCTTTGGTGGACGCTCTTGAGCTCGGCTTTCAGCGCCTGGTGCTCATCGACCAAGGCCACCTTCTCGGCTTGAGCTCTGTTGAATTTCGAACGCAATTGGTCGTAATCATTTTGTGATACGCCGCTGCTCGTTTCGTCAACCTCGCGCAGAACTTGCTCTAGCTCCTGTTCGATTTTCTTGACTCGCTGTTCCGCCCAAGACGTTTCTTTTTGTGAGCGCGACGCCACCCGCTCGGCCTCGTCCAGGCGCTCCTGGAGCTGACGGAGCTCATGAGAGTTGGAGGAAGAGCCCTCACTCACGAAGCTGACGTCATTGGTGGCTGCTCGAGCCTTTTGACGCTCGATTGTGGCCTGAGCGGCGCGCAATTGTTCGTTTCTTTCCTCGAGCTCTGCTCGGAGTCTTTCTAGCTCTTCGGGGTGAGTGCGCCGACGAAGCTGCTGCACCTCTAATTCTAACTCGTCTGCTCGGCGGCGGTCTTCGTTGATTGCTGCGGTCTTCTGACTTTTTCGCGTGCGGAGAAGTTCCAGAGCCGGGAGCTGAGCGATGGTCATCTCCTCCAGCTGGAGCTCATCGAAGGCCTCTCTTTCGCCGCAGATCGCAGCATAAAACTCTGCTGGCTCAGGCTGCCCTTGGAGAAAGCCATTATCGAGGGCTGGCTCGGGCGCAGCATCCAGATCGAGATGGACGACTCCGTAACCGACAAAGGGTGATTGGGCTAGAAAGCGTGAGCGTTGAAATGCCGTGCTGACCTGGGAAGAAAAATCACTCCAACTCATCAGCGAGCCATTTGAGCCAGGGCGTTCAGGGCTGAGTAAGGCATTGTCGGAGGGGTTGGCTCGGATAGTGAAAACAACGAAGCCCTGGTTGCTGATGGTACGCTTCGCTTGGGCGATCAAATTTTGAGGCGCAGGTAAGCTTTCGACTTCTTCGATGATGGTGAGCCCATAGCTGCCATCTCGTAAACCACTCTCTGAGAGTTGAGAATAATTAATCTTGGGATTTCGATTTTGAGCCGCCGCTTTGGTGACCCGCTGCGGGTCTGGGTCGAGGACATGGACCAGTCGGGCGCCTCGCTCTAAAAGCTGCTCGGCGACGCTGGAGTAAGCACAGCCGACATAGAGTATTTTTTGGTCATCAATCGCTGCTTCGAGGTGGGCAATCAGGGCGCTGGTCGGGCTAAGCTGTTCTTCAGTCATCGTCTTCTGAGCTCGCGAGTCGGCGGTGGAAGGCCGCGGGCGGTTGCTAGACTACCATAAACCGGCCAAAACGATCCCGGGTTTGCTGATCGGCGAGAATTCACATTCAATGGCAGCCGCCTTCAGGGGATTTTGACTTATGACGACTGTGCACAAAAAGATTTTGGTTGCCGATGGATTCACTCCGGTCACGGCCTATTCTGCGATTCGGGACAAAAAGCCTGGTGGCTCGTTCTTATTAGAGAGCGTGATTGGTGGGGAACGTTGGGCGCGATTTTCGATTCTCGGCTACCGTCCTCAATCAGAAGTCATCTTGCACGGAGAAGAGGGGCAAGATCCATTTGCTACCTTAGCAGAACGTTTGCCGAGCCAAGAAGAAGACTCTGAAGATCCAGCTGAGCGCTTTGCCACGGCCCATATCGGATTGCTCGCCTACGATATGGTTTGTTATAGTACGAAGGTTGATTCTTGGCCCGAAGATGAGCAGGGGCCAATTGCTCGTTTGCTTGGTCATTGCACGGTGATTGTCTTTGACCATCTGAGAAAGACCGCGACGATCGCCTCGACGAATCCAGAGCATGTGCGTGAGGCAGAGGAAGACTTGCGGGCAGCGGTTGCTCTGACGCCAATGCTGCCACCCGATCCGACGGCTCTGCCTGAGGATGTGAGTGTTTCTACGAGCGATGAAGAATATTCAGTCGCTGTGGAGAAATGCCGAGAATATATACGGGCGGGAGATGCTTTTCAGATCGTGCCTGCGCGGACCTTTAGCGTTCCGACGAAGGGGACCGACCCCTTTGAGGTTTATCGTTCGCTGCGCGTCTTGTCGCCCGCACCCTATATGTACTTTCTTGACCTTCCGGCAAGTGAGGGCGCCCCAGCGCAAGCGATTGCCGGAGCGAGTCCCGAGACTCTTGTGAAAGTAGAAAAGGGGAAAGTCTTCCTGAGGCCAATTGCCGGGACACGTAGGAGGGGGCGTACTCCCGAGGAAGATGAAGAGCTGGCTCAAGAGATGATTTCAGATCCGAAAGAATTGGCGGAGCATGTGATGTTGATTGACCTGGCTCGTAACGATATTGGCAGAGTGGCAGAGACGGGTAGTGTACAAGTCCCAGAGAGGATGTTCGTGGAGCGCTACAGTCACGTGATGCACATCACGAGCAACGTCGAGGGAAAGGTGCGCGATGATCAATCATCCTGGGATGTACTGCGAGCGACCTTTCCCGCCGGAACTCTTTCTGGTGCACCCAAGGTGCGCGCCATGCAAATTATTCGTGAGCTCGAAAAGCGTCCCCGTGGACCCTACGGCGGAGCGATTGGCTACGTCACTAGCGGCCGAGATCTCGATTTGGCCATTGGCATTCGCACGGTTGTGATGAATGGCGATCGCTTCGAAGTCACGGCGGGAGCTGGAATTGTCGCGGACAGCGAAGCACGGCTGGAGTGCAAGGTAACGAATAATAAGGCGCGTGCTGCGCTCTCGGCGATTCATGCTGCCAGGGAGCGACACTTAGGACACTCTTGAATTTCAGAAAGCGCTTTCGGTGCGGGAAAAAGCTCCAAGCGCTTGTCGCCACCCGAAGCATGCTTTTGCATCTCTGGCTCGGAGGAGTATCGTGCTGCCCGCAATGAGTGATCACGGACATGCATCTTCTTCTCCAGGCAATCAAACGACAGCTCCTATGCTGGTGATTGCAGCTGGGGCTTTGTCGGCGTTTTTAACCTTGGGTGGAGCTCCTGCAGGGCATTCTCATGACGGAGAGCACACCCATGACTCCCATGGTCCGCAATTGCAGCGCCCCTCCCAAGTCGCTACCGCCATTCAAGAAGATCTCAATGATGCGAACGCTCTCGCAGCAGCGGAGGCTGCTGCTGCCGAGATGGCAACAAGGAAGGCTGCTCGGGCGCATCATGATGCCGCTGCAGCTCAAAAAGCTGGCCAACCTTCGTCTACTGTAGCAAAGCCAGGCGCAGGCGAATCAGCTCAGTC
>JAKVCH010000013.1 GCA_022447485.1 Polyangiaceae bacterium
TCTTCGTCGCGGTTTTCAGTATCACAAACCTCTACGCTACCTGGAAAAGTGAAGGGGTCAGAGTCATCGCAATCAGCCCCTAAGATATTCCCCTGAGCATCGACGCAGCTGCTGGAAGCAAAGCCGTCTCCGTCGGCATCGGGCGCGAGGTAAACGCAAGCACGCTCATCTTCGCTGCATTGATCGACCGTGCACTCGACCCCATCATCGCACTCCAACGCATCGCCAGCGACGCAGCGCCCCTCATCGCAACTCTCTTCCCCATTACAGAATAGACCATCGTTACAGTCCTGGTCGCTCTCACAGTTCAACACCAAGTCGACAGAGGAGCGCGCTCCTCCCATGGACATATCACCATCGTCTTTTTCGTCATCGTCACCACAGCCGGGGGCAGCAAAAAGAAGAGAAAGAGCCAGAGGAAAAACTGCATTCAAGGAAAAGCGCGGGTTCTGTGTCATGGTATCCCAACCGGTAAAGAGGTCCTATCCGAGTATAGTTCTCGGCACTTTTCCCGTTGTCTGGAGAAATGGCAAGAGAAAGATTTCAAACGGTGGGCCGGTTGAATGAGAACACGAGCCTGTGTCTTGAGCTCCACAGAAGAGCGGCGCGCCAACCATTTGAAAACGTGATGGTTTTTTCGAAGCCCACGCGTCTGCCGCGTTCGATTCTACAAGAGGCCTCACAGTGAGAGTGCAAAGAAAATTGCACTAGTCGATTTGGTTAAGCCACCCAACGAACCAAGACAAAAGCTGTCTTCAAAGGACAGCTTGCAGGCACCAGGCTGTCGTCAGGTACCACGCTATCAATGGGTATCTATTTCGCCCGAGATTCAGCCCCTCGCTGCTGACGGCTAGAAAATGCTCGCTTGCGGTCGTCCAAAACCATGAACCGCCTTTCTACCCGGCTCACGACTTCACTTGTCCCAGCCTGGATACTTGTGAATCGTCCGCTCATAATCCGACTGATAGGTCTCTTTCAAGCGATCACGTTGGATGGAAGAAAGCAAACGGGCCTCTGGAAAAACGCGATTCGAGAAGGCCCGCTGCAGTGGTTGCCTGACCACCCTCCACCAATCGGCACTCATCTTAGGGGATAGGTATTGCGCAAGCCGAATACCGACTCCTGATAGGCTAGGATTCGCCGAAACAGGATTGATCTGGAGCTCTGCACTCCGAGAAAAAATTTCAAAGAACCGCCGAGCAAAAGGCTCAAAACCCTCGCGAATCTGCTCAAAAGGTAAGACGACTAAATTTTGAGCACCAACGACTCGCGCAATATTATCAGCCACGCCTTCCCAATGGAGTTTCTCTCGATTCAATGAGTGCAAGTAGGTGTCAAAATTACCCGCGTATCCGGTCTTCACCGCATGCAAAAAGTTGGATTCGATCAGTCGGTCCTGGTGTCGGATATAGAGAATAATCCTGACACGACGCTCTGGGAAAAGTTCTGCCAGAGCCTCAATATAATCTCCCGCCTCTGGATAGAGCACCGGAAAGTGCGGTCCGAGTCTACGCCCCAAATACGCTTCATCTGAAAAAACAGCCGACGGAGCATCTTGGACAATGGATTGAAAAAGCTTCTTGAGCTGAGCATGAGCTGTAGAACGCTTCCCGGCTCGCCGCTCTTTCACCGCTTGCCGCAAGGGTCGCACAATCTGCATCTCATTGTCGACAGACAGCGGTCCCCCCAAGAGTTGAGGAATCTCTCGCGCCACCGGCACAATTCCCTGCCGATAGAGCTGCACGGCATTCTCGCGAATCAGTTTCTGAAAAGTTGTCGTACCCGTCTTATGCGCCCCCACATGAAAGTAGACCTCCAGCGTTTCTGAAGTCGTCCGAGGTTCAATAGCGAAGGGGCGAAGGTCCACGCAACGTAGGTAGCAACGCTCCTCATCTGCGCCAAGCGTTCCGTCTGAGGAGTACTGAGGGAATGAAGGCACGAGGCGTCTGCCCGCCACTCCACCTTCAGCGAAACGACTCTGAACAAATAAGTAGGCTAATGTCTTACTTTTAACTACTCCTAATCTTGGGCAAGTTACCAAGATGGGCATTTTCATCTCCCGTGACAAGTGGTAGCTCTTCCAGTCTCTTTTGAAGGTGAAATAATGAAGCTGACCACTCCTAGCCTCTACATCCTGCTCAGCGCCATGAGCGCATGTTCCAGTCAAGCTACGACCACGACATTCTCCGAAAATGCGGAGGATATCTCCCGTGAACAATCCGAGGAAGATTCCGGCGCGACGCAGGCCCCTGAGCAGGCGGGCACGAATAATGAAGAAGGACAAGAAGAAGCTCTCGGTTTCGCCTCAATGACCGACGGGGGCGCTGGCGCAAGCTCTGTTGAGAGCCCGGAGATTCCTGTAAGTCTTGGTCCAAATATTACCCGGAGCTGCAGTCGCAGCACAGACTCAATAGGTGTGGAAAGAGCAGACTGTCTCGACCCACGTTGTCATCAGATCCTCGGCTGCGAATACGGCCAAGAACTTAGCTGCGACGATGACTATGATAATGATGGCGATGGTAGCAGCGACTGCGCCGATGCGGATTGTCGAGGACAAGGTGTCTGCGAATTCTCTCAGGAGCTCTCCTGTAGTGATCAAGCCGATAACGATGGCGATTAGTTAGTTGATTGCGAAGACGATGACTGTCGCCTGGCGGACGCGTGCATCGAGCGAGTGGCAGAAAGCCAGTGCATTGGCGGTTGGGACGACGACAATGACGGCTTTTCCGACTGTCGAGACAGAGATTGCAATGGTCAGTTTTTCTGCGAATTCGGCCGCGAGTTGAGCTGCAACGATAATATCGACAATGATGGTGATGGCGCGGAAGATTGCTTCGATGCGGATTGCGTGGGTAGTACGAGTTGCGAAACAGTCGATGAAACTCGCTGTAGCGACGGTATCGACAACAACGCCAATGGCGCAATCGACTGTGCCGATAGCAATTGTGCCCAGGAATCCTATTGTGAAGCCAGCGAAACCCGCTGTGATGATGGTATCGACAACGATGTTGATGGACAGTCAGATTGTGCAGACCCACAATGCTCAACAGCAGCCCATTGTGAGTCGGGCTCTGAGGCTTCCTGTGACGACGGGCGCGACAACGACGGTAATGGTTCGATTGACTGTCGCGACGTCTCCTGCAACGGGCAAGACAACTGCGAGTATGGGGCTGAGCGAAGCTGTGACGATGGCATCGATAATGACGCCGATGGCTTGGGCGATTGTGATGATCCTGATTGTCTGAATCAGGCAAGTTGTCCCACTGGCTCCGAGCCTGAATGTCAGGCACCCGCCCCTTCCTGTGAACTATTAGGTGAGGTCAGCTGTAGCGATGGTCGGGATAACGATGGCGATCTACTGATCGACTGCGCTGATGCCGATTGTAGTAGCTCCGCCGGCTGTGAATTAGCCGGGGAGACTACCTGTGATGATAATCTCGACAACGACCTGGATGGCTGGGTTGATTGCCTCGACCCAGACTGTTTCGGCTTGGCGGGCCCTCAAGGAAGTTGCTCAGGACGCATCGAGAACGATTGTGACGATGGCGCCGACAACGATAATGACCAACTCGTCGATTGCGCCGATGCCGACTGCGACCAGAAAAACGGCCCCGACTATCTCTGCAATTACCGCTTTGAAACCAGCTGCACCGACGGTGAGAATAATGATGGAGATGCAGCCGGCGCTGATTGTTTAGACCTGGACTGTGTCGGCGCTTCCCACCTGGGCATGACGGCTTGTCCGAGCGACGCAGTCTCTGGGGACTGCTTGTGTGAATATGAAATAGAGACCGACTGTGATGATGGGTTTGACAACGACGGGGACGGCCAAGTCGACTGCGATGATGATCAATGCCAGGCGTCCTGCAACCAGGGAACTGGCGGAAATGGCGGAGGCGGGGGCGGAACCGGTGGAGGTCCAAGCGACTTTTGCGATGGTGGCCCGCTGATCGTCAGTGACGGTGGAACCGATCGTTGCTCTGGCGATATCGCAGAATCAGCATTCAGATTTGCCCTTTGTGCCTGCTCGGCTTCGGTCAATTCTCGGATTACGACCGATTCTTTTGATAGTGATGCGGGAGCCTATGGTGGTTCAAATATCGGTACAGACGGCTCGATGGGAGTAAACGGGAACCTCAACATGAGTGGTCGCGCCCTATCGATTGGCGGCTCACTCTGGGGAGGCTCTGATATGTCCACCACAGGAACAACCACTGTGGCTGAAGACCTCTATGTCTACCAGGACTGGGAATCAGGCTCCAATGTCACCATTGAGGGTGATGGCTTGATGGGTGGCTCCTTCAAAGGCAATTCGAGCACTCCGACCGTCGGTGGAACCTGGAACCCGAATTGGAGCTCTGTGCCGAGTGACGGGCCGTGCGATTGTGGTGCAAATACTTTTGACATCGGAGCCATGATCTCTGCAGCAAGCAACAGCAGCTACAATAATAATGATCTTCTGACTGCTACTCAAATAAACACCCTGAATGTCCCGGGCAATAATGGTGCAGTGACTCTCGACTGTGGCAAGTATTATATCAATAAAATTGGCAACGGTGCGGATACTCTCGACTTAACATTGAACGCGCCGGTCGCTCTCTTCGTTGCTGGTAATCTGCAAGTGAAAACTCTTCGCGTGTATTTCGCCACAGCAAGCGCGACTCTCGACTTATTCGTTGGAGGAGGCGTGACAACACAGAATGGGGGGAGCTTCAGCTTGGGCTCGGCGACTGCGCCATGGCGCTCCCGGCTTTATGTCGATGGCAGCACTTTCAACTTACAGGGGACGTCCAATATCGCCGGTAATATCTACGCTCCGAATGCGACCTACACCACTTCAAACCAAAGTCAGACCATCTACGGTGCTATCTCGGTCGATCTGCTGAACAGCAACGGGCCCCTGACCATGCATTATGATGAGGCAATTCAGCAAGCAGGAGACGAATGCGTCGTCGAGCCTCCACCCGATGAACATGAATGCTCCTCATGTCGTCATTGTGCGAATCAGGCTTGCTACGATTCCGACGCCGATAATCTGAGAGAATGCTCCAGCTGTCGAACCAACGCCGACTGCTGCGCTCCCCTGGTTTGCAATGGCTCGGGTGTTTGCGTGACTCCGGGGAGTTTCTAATGAGAAAAGCTCTCACAAACTCAGGCAGCCTAGCCCTACTCACAGTCGTTTTCATGAGTGGCTGTGGAGCTAATCTGCCAAGCTTCAGTGAACAAGACGATAACTCGGGCATTCAAGCCGACGAAGCGACGACTGCTGAGGAAGACGATTCCCTTGAAAACGCGCCGGCCACGAGTGGATTGGTCGGCGATGTAGAGTTCAGCACAACGAGCCAGGGCAATGCGCCTCAAGACTGCAACGAAGAGAAAGAAGATGCGGCCCTGGTACCGGCGCACCTGCTTTTCGTCGTCGATAAAAGCGGAAGCATGGAGTGCAATGCGCCACCGATTGATAGCGCCTGCCTCTTTCCCGAAAAAGTCGAGGACGGCGAGCCTTCAAAATGGCAACTCACTCAGGCAGCTCTGACTGGAAGTGATGGCGCGCTCCAAGTACTCGCCGGACAGGCGGGCGTCAGCGCAGGTCTCTTGACCTTCCCCACAGATAACTTCTGCGCTCTGCCCGAAGATGCCGCGCTCTCGATCGACCTGAGTCTACTCACCCAAAGCCACGTCGATGCCTTAGCTGCAGGACTCGCGATTCAGCCCGCAGGCGAAACCCCCTTCGCAGGGGCAGCCATCAATGGCCTCGAAGCCCTTCGACGTGGCATTCATGAGGGCGATATCGATGGCAACCCTTATCTGGTGATCTTAACGGACGGCGCAGAAACCTGTCAGGTTTCTGCACTGGACGACCTACTCGATTCCATTGATTCGGCTTTTCAAGATTATGGAATTCGCACCTACGCAATTGGAGCACCAGGAAGCGAAGATGCCCGCAACCTATTGAGCGAATTAGCCGTTCTTGGAGGCACGGCAGTCGCCAATGACTGCAGCATTCGGCCCCTCCATGCCAGCGCAAGTTGTCATATTGACTTAACCGAAAGCCAAAACTTTGGGGAGGACCTTGGTCGAGTCTTTCGCAATATTACCCAAGCCACGACTCAAACCTGCGAATTTGACGTCCCGGCGAACTCCTTGGTCGACCTCGGAAAAGTGAATGTAGAATACACGCTCGGTGGCGAAGAGACTGTTTTGGTGCCTCGCGACCCAGCCGCTTCTGGCCAAGCCCTTTGTGAGGGCGCTGAGGGCTGGCAGTTTAACGCCACGTTTACCAAGATTCACCTCTGTGGTGAGTTCTGCTCCGCGGTTCTGACTGACCCGAACTCAGAAGTCGAAGTCGTCTTTGGCTGTCGCAACACGGTGGTACGATGAAAGAACTGATTAAAACTCATCTCGCTCTTTTGATGCTCACTCCACCTCTCGCCATGGCGTGTGGTAGCGCTCCTGACGGTGAATCCACGAGCGCCATGCGCGAAGCTGGAGCCCAAGATGCGGTAGAGCCAGACGAAAACGCTCCAGCAAACGAAAACCAAAGTGCCGAGAGCTCGTCTGAGGAGCAGAGCACAGAGACGGAAAACACTGAAGATACATCGTCTGCCGAAGATGAGTCGGCCGGAGATACAAGCCTGACCCCAAAAAGAGAGTTACCCGAGGGAATCTCCTACTCCTACGACCCCACGCTCGATGCTCGGCCCACTTCTTGTGCCGACATCAACCTCAATGCCGAGGAAATCTACCTCGATATGTTTTTGATCTTGGATCGCTCGGGCTCCATGGAGGCGCCAGAGGCCGCCAATAGCGGATTAGGAGATTGTGACTTATCCGCTGCCAATAGCGGGACGCGCTGGTGCAATGCTATTCATGCAATTCATGGTTTCTTTGCCTCCTACGACTCCCTGAACACAGGCCTCGCCTACGGCGACTTTGCTTTCAGCCCCTGTGCTGGATTCGATATGAGTCTCGAATTTGCTCTTTTGAAGGAAAATGACACCAACGGTCATTTAGCGGCTCTCGAGGAGGCTTTGGACAGTGCAAGCCCGGGCTCGGGAACGAATACCCAAGGAGCAATCAACACCCTCATTGAACAAACGACCGCACATACCCCACTCGGAAAACGCAAAACAGTGGCGGTCTTGGTGACAGACGGCGTGCCTTATCTTCGACCTGAGCCAGTCGAAGCCCCTTGGCAGAATCAAGCCTGCGCCTCGACCGCTACCACAGTCAGCGCCCACCTCTCTGAACTGAATCAGCAGCTCGTCGACCATTATCAGTCGAATCAAGTTCCCACCTTCATCATTGGAATGGATGGCGTTGATGCTGCCAACTTAGAAACACTGGCTCAGAATGCAGGCAGTGAGAGCCACTCGGAACATTGCTTGGGAGATGCGAGTGAATGTACCTATTATTCTGTCGGCGATGGCGATCCGACCGTATTTGCTGACGCTCTTCGCGATATTCGGCAATCGGTGGTTGGCTGTGAATACAGTCTGCCTTCCTCTGAAATTGGGCTCTCTGACCTGAGCTCGCTCATCGTCAACTACTCACCGCAGGAAGGAACCGCACAGCGACAACTCGTCGCAGCAAACTCCGAAGCCTGTGACGATCCAGGCGAGTACTGGGTGGACCAAAGCTCCGGTGCCGATCCCATCGTCAAGCTTTGCCCTAGCCTTTGTGAAGCACGCACCGCCAGTGCCAGCATCAACATGAGTCTCTCCTGTCTCGGGCAATGAGCGACATGCCTTCGCTCCTGAAAGCCAGCAACGACCGCCTCAGGGGGAAAGCTTTGCCAAGGCTTCTGCTGTGAGGCGCTGGCTGTAAGGATGAATCTTGCCATGTGCGGGAGCCCAGCCCTCTAAAAACCGCAGAAAGTCTGCCCAAGCGAAGGGATAAAGAAAGCGCCACTCTTTCTCGAGTGCCTGCCAATCTGCTTGAGACCATTGCGGCAACTCTTGAACGAGCGCATCAAAGTAATAATCGAGAGCTTCGGGGACATATTTTTCGCAGCCCTCGTCATTCCAAATACTGCTAAAAAAGTAGGCGATATCCACAATGCCGGCCCCTGCCCCGACGTATTGAAAATCGACGGCGGCGACTCCTATCTCTTCTTCGACCTCCTGCAGCCAATCTTCCGGTAAGCAAAAGTTAGCAATTTTTGCGTCGCCATGAATCCAGGTCTGAAAACGGGCTCCCTTCAGCTTTGCATCAATTGAGGCGGCGGCAGCCTTCAGCGGCGAATCGCCCATCGCCCGGAGCTCATCAGGACGCGTCGACAAATGCCAATAATTTCCTTGCGCCCAAAGTCCCTGAGGCTGCTGCTCCATATGGCGCGCATGAAAACGAGCCAGCCAGCGCAGGCAAGCTCTTACTTCCTGCTGAGAGGGGGCGGAAGTCCGTTTGGCAAAGCCAGAAGCATCGAGGTCTTCCAAGACGAAGAGCCAGCCAGCGGGGCTTTCTTTCAAGTAGAGTGGCTCCGGAACCCGTGCCGGCGTCGAGCGAGATATTGGTGCCTGCTGCAGGTATTCATAAAAGCGCATCTCGACCCCGTAGGAGTAGAGTTTTCGCTGATGAGAAAGAGTCCCCCCCCAGCCACGGGGATGGGCCGCGCTTTCGAGCCCGGAGGCACCCCCTGGTGGATTGATCTGCTTCACGATCACAGATGGGAATGAAAGGCCATCGAGGGGTAAGCGCCAAATCTTCCCATAGCCACTCCAGAGTGATTGAAGGGGCTCAGGAGTATGCACTTGGCTCGCGCCAAGATGCTGGGCGATCTTTTCAATTTCAACTAATTCCACAGATATCACCTTTAGAGGAAAGAAAGATCAGCCAGCTCACGTCCTTCATGCTCAGCCAGGGTAGGTGATTTCGCCGCTTGCACTCTTTGAGAACCATAAATGCCCGTATGACCACTGATCAGGTACGCTGTCACACAGGCGACAGCAACGTAGCTGAGGCAATCACCACCAAAAAGCTCCACACCCATCAAGATACAGGCAATCGGGGTATTCGCAGCGCCCGCAAAGACGGCAACAAATCCCATTCCTGCCAACAATCCCATGGGTAAGTCAGGAATAAAAAGACTCAGTAAATTGCCCAAAGTCGCTCCAATAAAAAAGAGCGGTGTTACCTCTCCACCCTTAAAACCGGCGGCTAAAGTCACCACAGTGAATATCAATTTAATAATAAATGATTCTGCGGGAAGAGACTCATGGAAAGAGGCAACGATTGTCGGGATCCCCAACCCCAGATAGGTGGGTCCAAAAATTAGGAAAAGTCCGCCCACAGCCAGGGCCCCCACCACAGGGCGAACTAAAGGCCAACGTATTTTTCTTTTCATCCAATAACCCAAATGGTGGACTGAAACCGAAAAAAGCAAGGCACAAAAACCAAAGGCAACTCCTGCTAAAATGGCCCAGGAGAAGCCGATGGGGCCGAATGATGGGATCGCACCAATCTCATAATGGGTATGAGGTGCGTCCCAAAAGCGACACATCCAATCAGCACAGAGAGAAGTAAAAAGCGCGGGTAAGAGCGCATAATAAAGCATACGTCCAATCACGAAGACCTCGAGAGCGAACACAGCACCGGCCAAAGGTGTACCGAAGAGAGCAGAAAAACCCGCAGCAACACCGGCAGCGATGATCACCTTCCGCCCTTCTCCATCGAGACGGAAGGGTCGCGTGAATTGATCGGCAATCACCGCACCCATTTGCACTGCCGTGCCCTCTCGACCAGCTGAGCCACCAAATAAATGAGAGACAAGGGTGCCACCGACAACCAACACCGCCATACGGAAGGGTAGGATCTGGCGTGGTTCATGTAACTCTTCGATGATCAGGTTATTTCCTCGATCAGACCGCTGGCCATAGCGCTGGTAAAGCCAGGTAACGAGTACGCCCGCGGGCCCCAAGAAAAGAATGATCCAAGGCAGGAAAGACTCACGAGAGATCCCGACCCATTGCAGTGCAAATAGAAATGCTGCCGCACAGGAGCCAACGATAGCTCCTAAAAATGCACCTAAAACTGCCCACAGAAGGACAACTCGTAGAAGGCGACCCTGATCGCGAAAGTGAATCAGCATGGAAGAAGAGTAAACTACAGGAGCTTCACACTTCCTAGGGACTTACCCAGAAGAAACGCTGCTTGAAGAAGAACTTGCCGCCAGGCAGATGCTGCGATAGCCCCCACCACCTATGGAGCCCACCAAGAGCTTGAGCGTACAAGAATGTGCTGCCCTACTGCAATCGGGCGAAATTGCGGCTATTCCGACGGAAACAGTCTATGGCCTGGCCGCCTTAGCGCGTCGCGATGATGCCGTCGCCAAAGTATTCGCAGCAAAGGAACGCCCTGCTTTTGATCCCCTGATCGCCCACGTCAGCGACGCAGCGATGGCCGAGCAACTCACCCATTGGTCCCCCCAGGCGGCTCGTCTTGCTGCAGCATTTTGGCCGGGACCGCTCACTCTGATCCTCCCGAAGAAGAGCTCGGAAGGTGTCTGTCACTTGGCAACGAGCGGCCTAGCCACGGTGGGTGTCCGAGCGCCTCAACACCCAGCGGCTCATGAGCTTCTAGCTATCCTCGGCGAAAGCTTCGTTGCACCGAGCGCCAATCTCTTTGGTCGCGTCAGCCCGACATGCAAAGAGCACGTCGACGAACAGCTCTCCGGGCGTATTGCTGGCACTCTCGATGGCGGGCATTGTCGCGTAGGCGTAGAAAGCACAATTCTATCCCTGATTGCTGAACCCACCCTTCTCCGTCATGGTGGGATCCCTCAAGAGGAAATCGAGAACTTACTCGGAAAACCGGTCTTGGTGCAAACAGCATCGAACCAAGTCGCGCCTGACTCTCCAGGTTTATTACCCAGCCATTATGCTCCTCGCCAACCCTTCACAATCAAAGAGCCAAACGAAGACTGGCCCGATGATCCGGAAGTTGCGCGCTTAGGATACTCGAAGCTACCGCCAAGACGAATCTCTCCTGGAGCAGGCGCCCTGGGCTCGCTTGATCAAGTACTCAGTCCATCGGGGTCACTGGAAGAGGCTGCAAGCCGGCTTTTTGAAGCTCTGCATGAATTAGAGAGAGGCTCAGCCAAAAGAATTGTGGCTGAATGGGTTCCTGCACAGGGAATTGGGCAAGCCATGAACGACCGCCTACGCCGCGCAGCTGGACGAGGCTAAAAGAGTCTTGGCCGAAAAGACCGGGGCCCATCCTGCTCGTCATCACCACCGATCAGATCAACTTAAAAGGCCTGGCCCCCATTAAATATAAAAGCGACTGTTTCTGAGCTGGCACCTAAATCTAAACGGACATAGGTCTGTTTTCCAAAAAGAAACCGCAGACCCGCTCCCGCCGTCCAGCGCAATAGCTTCAAATCAAAAGGCTCATTGCCATAGACTTCACCAAGGTCAGCGAAGACCGTCCCGCTTAATCGCCAGACGATCGGAAAACGATATTCCGCCTGCATCAGCAGCATATTACGGTCGCGATAGCGACCCTTAAAATAGCCGCGCATTTGAAAGGGGTCGCCTAGTTCTGACATGGAGGAAAAGGGCACTTCACCGCTGCGAAATTCACTCAGTATCTGAAGAGCCAGTACTTGCTTCGGCCAGGTCGTGAAATAATGGCGCGCATCCACTGTCCAGTTGATATAAGAAAAGTCTCCACCAAGGTGAGGACCATAACCGACCAACCAGCTACGATAGTAGCCACCGCGATGAGGATAGACCACATTATCACGACTATCGTAGGCGATCTCTCCTCCTAGGCCCTGGCTCAAGTTACGACTGGTGCCGAGAGGGTCATCATTGGTGAGCTTTTCTAACGTTGGATCATCTGACTCTTCGCCGTCCGCCGTGATCGCCTGCTCTTCGGAAAATGCAGTCGTAGCGCGGAGATTCCAAACCAGTCCAAGATAGAGATTGTCCCAAATACGTCTTCTGCCCTCGTAGAAAAAAGACAGAACATCTTCGCTATAGACCTGGTAGTCCCAAGAGGTATCGTTACCTATCCCATAATAGCGATTCGGATAGTGCCGAAAGTCGGCAAAGCCATCGAGCACCCAATCATTGCCTTTGAAGTTAAACAATGACGTAAACTTAATGAGGTATTGCTGATTGAGAGTATACGCTCCCGCCAAGGACGCACGCGAGGCCTGGGTCTTTTCATCCGATTTATCGATATAAAACGATGATTCTAAATAGAGCCCGAAGCCCAAACTGGTTTCTTTTTGAACAAAGACTCCAGGAAGAATTGCGTACTCAAATTTTTTCTGATTCTCGTAGCAATGATCGGGGAGAATCTTGAGATTCATGAAGCCAGCATCACAAATGTCTTGTTCAGCAGCGTCAGGCTCAGGCTCTTCGCGTTGATCTTTCTTTTCTTCTTTCTCTTCGAGAAGAGCTCGGGCCGGCGCATTTCCAGGAATTGCTGCATCACTATCAGGCTGGGCCGCAAGGTCATCAATGCTTAGCAGAGAGAAAAGCGCTCCACACACGCCAACCGTCGAGACTCTTGACCAGGATATCGAATAACTCACAAAGATATCCTGGCAGCAATCTCTGAGGCTATCGCGAGGAAGACAGCTGCACCAAAGGCTGCGGGAAAACCTTTGATCTCAAAACCTCGACTAAAACCCGCAGTGAGTCGCAAGAGCAAAGCTGCCGCCACCAGGTGGGTCGCGAACAGAAAAATAAAGCCTAATCCAAGGGTGGCTAAGCCGATCAAGCCCACCAGCAGCTTCTCGAGGAGAAAATTCAACACTTGGTAGCCTGCAGCAACCATTAATAGAGTGGCAAAGTCGCCCTGCAGCCGAATATTTTTGAAAACCCCGGCGGCCAGCCCCAAGGCCAGCGCAGAAAATAACAAGGAGATAAGAAGAGTGAGCATGGGGGAGACAAAAGGCTGCCTTAGCCGACTTGCTGACTCAACCACCGCCGAGCCGCGACCTGACTCGAAAAAAGCTGAACAGGAATCACCGGCTTAGCGAACCAAAACACCGCTGTCATGACCCCCCGCCAAATCTTGCTATCTGCAACGTAGGCGGCACGAGAACAAGTGTTGGCAATCAGCGGCAGATGAGCGGCTCGCCACTCCCCAGCGGCGCGGCGCATTGCAGCGTCAAAATTATCCATACCCGTAGGGTCAATCAAAATAGCGTAGACTCGGCCTCGACGTTCGTTTTCTTGCAACCATTCAGTCGCACGACGAAGAAACGACTCAAAGCCGGCCTTATCGGAACCGCCAGTGAAAGTGAAGAGCATCAACGATGGACTAGATTCCTCCATGATGCAGCGAAACTCACCACTCGCTAAGGCCAAGGAAAGCCGCCCTTGCGTGTCGCCGAGCGCACCTTCTGGGCCTTCTTGGCGGCGGAAGCTGCGTTCTTGACCCAATCTACTTCTCCCTCCGACGGCTCGAGCTTCGAGGAGCCTTTAAAATACTTCACAAAGCGCCCCAGCTGGTAGCCGACCCTGCCAATCTTCTTCGGAAAGAAGAGAAAAAGCACGATCGCTGCGACTATGAGTATCTGGAGAAAACCAACGGCCATTTCCTCAGGGCTACCATTAATTGGTCTCCGGCACTAAGTTTCTCGGCTCAGGTCAGGAGCATGGCAGCGATTTCTACCAGCAGGAAAATTTTTATCGTATTCCGTTGAAAGTAAAAAAACACCCTTTCTAATTAACCATAAGCCACCAATAAATCACGCTTTTTCTCATGTTGACACGGGAGAGTGTCTTGACGCAGCCGACCGCTGGTTCCAATCTGGTGGATAGTCATTGATGCGAATAGCTTCATTGAAAACAACATCATTCTTCGCTCGCGGCCGAGTGCAATCCACTCAGTTAATTAAGTTGATAAAAATTCGGAATTCTCTCTATGGCTCAAGACAGCACAGCTGACGCAAGAACGACCGCCCCTTTCGCGACGCTTGACCCATCAGATAAGGGGGTCGCCTCCTCCACTCGTTCCGCGCCGAGTTCCGGTGTTCAGAATTCATCCCAACCGCCTCCCTTTGACCGAAGTGCTCTCAGGAAAAGTGGTCCACGTCGGCGGATTCTTGAGCAAGAGGGCTCGACCCTTCCCCCGACCAGCCCATCCGCAGCTAAAGCAGCGAACCCAAAAGAGCCACTCGCTGTGCCCCAACCACCTCGGCCTGCGACCGCAGAGGCAGCAGAGGCCGATTCACGCTCGGTACCTAGTTCTCTAAGCAAGCCCTACGCATCGCTCACGCCACCAGGGCGAAAGAGCGACATGCCTGGAACTCAGCAAAAGCAGGTTCATCAGACGCGGTCGTCCAATGAGGCGAAAACCTGGTCAGACACAACAGAAGCTCGGCAATGGAACGATTCCACAGAAGCTCGGCGCTTGAGAGGCGTGTGTAAGAAGCACCAGATCGCCCTTTCGCCCAGCGGCGAGTGCCTACTTTGCCGCAAGGAAGCACCCGGAAAAGATCGAGGTTGGAAGTTCATCACAGCTATCTTCATCGCTGCCGTCGTAGTGTCAGCAGCCGTTGCCGCAATTATCTAAGCACGGTTCAAGCCCTTGATCGGCGCTATCCTTCATAGAAAAAGAAGGGCTCATCGGGTCAGTTCAAACAAAGCCTCAATCGCCTGAATCAACCTCTCCCCATTCAGCAGAAGGGGTATCCGCAGAGTGACGGCAGTGCACCTTTGGCACGGCAGGCAATCGACTCGAGTTTCGCCTCACTTCCAGCTCCTTGTCTGATCCAATTTCTTCCACCTGACCCCGGAGCAGACTTCGTGGATGCGTCGAGAGAAATTCGGGAATTTCGACATCGCTTTCCGCGGCCATCTTCTTCATTGCACGCTGAAACGCAGATGGATCGAGCCGAGCGGCCCTGAGAGTTCGAAGCGCATAATCGTCTGCCTCTGTCTCATCATCACGGCTGTAGGAAAGACGCATCAACTCTAACCCCTGAGCCGCGAGCTCAAAAAATGCCCCTCCACCCCAAAGAAAAGAAAGGGCTCCCCAGGTGCCGACTTCGCTCAGAACTCTTTTCAGCGAATGGCGCAACTCGACATGGCCAATCTCGTGAGCCAGGACCGCCGCGATCTCATCGCTCTCCCCTAACTTTTCTATCAGACCTCGATGAACGACGATCCGGCCGCTTGGCGAAGCAAAAGCATTCAGACTCTCATCATCGACAACTCGAATCGAGGTCACCCCTCGCTTCAAGGCAGCGCTTTCCGATAGAAGCTCCACCAGTTCTTCCAGGTACGCTCGAGTGACGAGATCGTCACAAAACTCAAACTGCCCATCGACCTGTAGATCTGTCATCGCCCCCAATTGCTCATCAACGCTAGGCGGCACAAAAGGCGTCAGCCACCTTCCCAGACGATCACCACTCAGAGCAACGCCTCCCACAACAAGCACTAAGAAACCGAGCGCCAAGGTGACTTCGAGGGCTAAACGAAGGGGCGAATGATGAAACGCGCGCTTTTGCGATCGCTGGCGCCGAGCATCGCGACGCGTACGTCTCATTCCGCCAGAGCCCTGAGACGACTCTGAACTGCTTGCATTCCCTGGAGGCGGAGCGATCAAATGGCGAGAACGGTCCTGTTGGTTCGGGTCATGGTCGTCACTCATCGTCTCTCATAGCCTAGACAAAATCTGCAAAGAATTGCAGCTAGATTCTTTGCAATCCACTCTCGATTCATCGCCAAGACCAAGATAATGTGCGGCCATGAAATGTACGATCGAACACGGTCCGTCGTTTGCTTGGTTGAGGGCAGAGCTGCAACCAGGAGATGAAATACAGGCGGAAGCAGGCGCGATGGTTCGCCAAGACCCATCCATCGAAATATCAACTCACCTCAACTCAGGAAAGAAGAGTGGTTTCTTTGGCTTCTTCAAGGCCTTCGTCGTCGCACTTTTCCGCAAGTTCTTGGGCGGAGAAACAGCTTTTATCAATCGTTTCACCAGCCCATCGCCAGCCGAAGTTGTGCTCGCGCCTTCCTTGAGCGGGCATATTGTTCACCAGAAGCTCCAGGCAGATCAATCCCTTCTCGTGCAATCCGGTTCTTACCTCGCCAGCACCGGTGATATCGATACGAAACTACGCTTCGGTGGCCTACGCACGCTTTTCGGAGGCGAAGGTTTGGCGTTGATCGAGTGTCAAGGAACAGGCGACCTCTTTATCAATTCTTACGGCGGTGTGATTCCGATTCCCGTCAATGGTGCTTTCACCGTCGACACCGGACATATCGTCGCCTTCGAATCTAGCCTCGATTTTCGAGTGAAAAGCGTCGGCGGATTCAAGTCTCTTCTGCTGTCTGGCGAAGGTTTAGTTTGCGAATTCAATGGTCAAGGCACCATCTACGTTCAATCAAGAAATCTCTCAGCTCTCGTGGGCTGGCTCACCCCTCTCCTGCCCGCCTAAGAAAGTCGTCTCATGAATTTCGAAATTAAATACAACCCCACTCACTCCATGGCGTTAGCTCATCTTGAGGCCGGAGAATCTGTACGAGCTGAGGCAGCAGCAATGGTCGGCATGACAGGGAATATTTCAGTCGCGACCACGGCGCGCCACGACGGTGGCTTTTTGGGTGGACTGAAAAGGGCCGCTCTAGGCGGTGAGTCGTTTTTCCAAAACACATTTACTGCGGCAAGCAGCCCCGGGCATGTTGCCTTGGCACCTAAACTTTGCGGTAGCATGGTCACAGTTCCTTTGAGCGGTGGCCAGGAATTATTCATTCAAGGCTCCAGCTATGTTGCGGCCCCAGAGAGCATTTCACTTGATACGAAGTTCCAGGGGATGAAAGGGTTCTTCAGTGGAGAGTCCCTCTTCTTCCTCAAGGCAAGTGGTCAAGGAGAGGTCCTGGTGAATGCCTTTGGAGCAATTGAAGAATACGAACTCGACGGAGAACTCGTCGTCGACACTGGCCATCTCGTGGCCTTCTCCTCAGGCATTGAGTACTCGATCTCCAAGGCGAGTCATGGCTGGATTTCCAGCTTTCTCAGTGGAGAGGGGCTTGTTCTGCGTATGGTAGGACGAGGTAAACTCTACCTACAAAGCCGGAACCCCTCTGAGTACGGAAAAAATATCGGGCACCGTCTGCCTCCTCGTCAACGTTAAGGAAAGAATCATGAAATACGAAATCATTGACTCTCCAGATTTTGCGATGGTGCAATTTGTGCTCAATCGTGGAGAAAAAATCGTCGCTGAAAGCGGCGCCATGCTAGCCCAAGACACCGGGCTCTCCCTCGAAACATCAATGCGCGGAGGCCTACTCAGCGCGGCCAAAAGAAAGCTCTTGGGCGGTGAGTCCATCTTTCAAAATACTTTCACTGCAGATAGCGATGGTCAGCGGCTCTATTTGGCGGCTGCTGCGGAAGGTGACTTACAGGCCCGCGAACTGGCTGCTGGGGAAGAGTTTTTCCTGCAGAGCGGAGCTTATGTGGCGCATAGCGGAGAGGAACTCATCCTCGATACCAAATTCGCCGGGGCCAGGGGCTTCTTCGGCGGCCTCGGTTTTTTTCTTCTGAAGGTCGTTGGACCAGGCACGGTCTTTTACGGCAGTTACGGTGCATTGCATCAAGTCGATCTAGACACAGAAAATTATACAATCGACACAGGTCATATCGTGGCATTCACCGAAGGTCTTGAGTATCGAGTCCGCCCCTTTGGGGGAATGAAAGGCCTCTTCTTCAGCGGAGAAGGCCTAGTTGCTGACTTTTCTGGGCAAGGCAGTGTCTGGCTGCAAACGCGCAACCCTTCAAGCTTAGCATCATTTGTGCACCCATTCCGGAGAGTACAGCAGCGCAGCGAATGACCGACTACGCGGGAGGGCGGGCGCCAAGAATCGAAAAGAGAAAGTCGTCGGAAGGCTTCTGCAATTTTCGGCTCTTGGTGTCCCACATCGCGATATCAAAAAGCGCATCCGCAGAAAGCTGCCCATCTTCCTTAAACAGCTGCTGGCGCAACTTGCCGACCAAGCCTTCATAGTTTTCTAACTGGGTGCGAATCACGACCGATTCCCGGTTTTTTAGCTCCCGGCGAAACTTCACGTCGGCCCGAAGGATCACTGGGCCGAGCCCGGTCGCTCGAATCATATCCAACCCGAAACCGCGTTCTGTGATCATCTCCCATCGCGACTCTTCAAAGAGTTCCAGGTATTTCGCGTTGTTCACGTGACCAAAAGTATCGAGATGGGATTCGTTAATTTTGAGTCGATACTCGAAGGTAGTATTCCCTCGTTCCTGAACGTCTGGACTTGTCGCCATGACTCATCGTTTATCGGGAAGAGTTTTCGGCGTCTAGGACGATTTTTCTCGCTCCCAGAACAAGTTCTGATAGCGTCGCCCTATGGCTGATACAGTTCGCGCATCACACATCCTCCTCATGTACCAAGGCTCTGCTCGCTCAACAGCGACTCGATCGAAAGACGAAGCAAAGGCTCAAATTGAAGCCCTGAAGAACGAAATCGCTGCAGGTGCTGATTTCGGAGAGCTCGCAAAAAATAATTCAGACTGCCCTTCGGGTCGCTCAGGAGGTGACTTAGGTCAATTTGGACGCGGTCAAATGGTTCCGGCTTTCGAAACGACGGCATTCGGTATGGAGGTCGGCGCTACCAGCGATGTCGTGGAAACCGATTTTGGTTATCACTTAATCACCCGAACGGCGTAACTCGCCCAACGACTGTTGCGCCGCTCAGGAGAGCACCCCCGGGTACACCGGGCGCTGTAGTGCCCGGGCGCTACAGCGCTCTAATCGAGCTGCTCAACAGTTGCTTTGATTCGTTCATGCTCGAAGAAAAGAGCTCCTCGAAAAGAAGAATCGAGCAGTTTCAAATCTTTTGTCGCCTTGGGTCGCCCTCCGGGCTTTCTTAGCTCACACTCAAGGCAGTGAAGACCTTCACCCCCGACACCGTCACTGAAGAGGAAAGCGAGTTTCCGCCAGTGTCGCGCTGTGGCATCTGTGGCCGCGCGGATTGTCTCGGCGATTGTCAGGAGCCCAATTGGGAAGAGCTCGACGATGAAAGGGCGGAGGAAAATCT
>JAKVCH010000130.1 GCA_022447485.1 Polyangiaceae bacterium
ATTGTAGCTATCGTGGGCCGACCCAACGTCGGCAAAAGTACGCTCTTTAACCGACTAGCAGGAAAAGCGCTCGCAATCGTGCATGACGCTCCTGGTGTCACACGAGATCGAAATTACGTCGATACTCAAATCGGTGGTCGCTATGTTACCCTCGTGGATACTGGAGGCTTTGACCCTACGACTGACGATCCTATGGGCCAAGGCATCGCTCGGCACGTCGAAGCTGCAATCCGAGAAGCCGATATTGTCGTTTGCGTGCTGGACGGCTCAGCATCTCCCACCCAACCAGATCGAGATGCCGTACATCTACTGCGACGTAGTCATAAACCCGTGCTCTACGTGGCGAATAAAATCGATGGAGCTTCAAAGGAGTTGGGGCTGGCTGAGATCTATGAACTAGGAGTGGGTGACGTCATCCCTGTTTCAGCGTTGCATGGGCGTCACACCGGAAAGTTGGAGGCTGCTATCGCCCAAGCCCTCCCTAAATCGCTCGCCGATGATGAGAGTGAGGATGAGGACGGACTACTCCGGATTGCCTTAGTTGGTCGTCCCAATGCAGGAAAGTCGTCTCTATTCAATCGACTCTCGGGAAGCGAGCGCTCCCTGGGCGACAACCGACCCGGGACGACGCGAGATCCTGTTGACAGTATCATCGAGTGGAAGGGTGAGAAAATCAAGGTAATCGACACGGCCGGAATCCGCCGCAAGGCAAAAGTCGAGAGAGGTGTCGAAGCAGAGAGTGTGATTCGCTCGATTCGAATGGTGAGCAGAGCGAATGTTATCATTTTAATGTGTGACATCACCGAGGGGATCGCTGAACAAGATGCTCGTCTATTAGGGCTTTGCGCAGAACGCGGTCGCTCCATTGTTGTGGCACTCAACAAGGTCGACTTAGTCCGCCCAGACGAATTAAAAGAACTTGTCGCCGAAGCGGCTCATCAACTTCATTTTGCGACCTGGGCACCAATCGTTCACGTCTCGGCGAAATCAGGCCACGGTGTTTCCAAGCTTATCCAAACGGTCAAGACAGCGGGTGAGGAAATGCAAAAACGAATCGGCACATCTGAGCTAAATCGTTTCTTCGAAACCGTCTTAGCCAAACACCCACCACCGACTCGTTCAGGAAAAGCGCCGCGTATTTATTATATCACCCAGACCAACACGCGACCGCCGACCTTCGTCGGTTTCAGCAGCTCTCCCGAGCACGTAGCGGAGAGCTATCGTAGATTTGTGATTAACCAAATCAGAAAGCAATTTGGCTACACAGCGGTACCTGTCAGACTGTACTTCCGTGGAAAAGATAGGGATGAGCCTGGCTCTAGGTAAGCGCTTAGCTGGACCTGCGGCACGTCGAAATCCCTGGAAGCAGGCTCCTCTCTCGATTAGGTCTGGGCCGCCAACAAGCGAACGATTTCAACAAGGGCCCGCGGTTCATTCACATCCTCAACTTGATCCGGAATATTGATCATCGGGAGATTCGCCAACTTTGCCTGCTGAGCTTGGAGTAGCGCCTTCTGGCGCGTCGCGAGATCGGCTTCTTTCGAGCCTAATTCACGGTTCAGCTGCAAAACCCCCTCAAGCTCGTGCTTCTCTAAGTCCAGTTCATGGCCCAAACGAAAGGCATCTGCATCCGTGGCACCTCGTCCCGGCGGACGGACCGAACGGTTCATGACCAATTGTTCAACAGCTAACCCCCGCTGATTCATTTCAGTGGCAAGCCGCTCTGTTTCGGCCAGCTGGGAAGACTCCCAACCACTCACCAATAGATACTTTACGGCAGACGAGTGCAAAAGAGCTTCCGCTTCAGATGCCCTTCCCCGTAACCCAGAGAGCAGCCCCTGCATCATTTGAAGCAGCTCGGCCAATTCTTCTAAAAAGCCAGCTCCCGTGACTTTACCCATTGTGGCCAAGGCACTCCGAATACCCTTGGAAATCAAACGTCCACCAAAACCACTCCCCGAGACAGCTCGGCTCAAGGTACGTGTCAAAGGACTATCTAGGGCACTCAAGAGCCTCTGAGGAGCATCAAAAAAGTCGAGGGCTCGAGCACTCGGGGGTGTATCGAGAATCACAATATCATATTTGTCTTCAGCAACGGACTGAAGCACTCTCTCTAGGGCCATGTATTCGTGGGTTCCGGGCAGATGGGTAGCCACCTCTCGATAGAGTCGATGGGATAAAATCCTTTCTGCTACATCGGCGGACTCAGCGTACCGACGCACCAAGGAGTCAAAGACCGACCCTGGTTCTAACATCATCATCGCCAGTTCACCGGAAAGTGAAAGACCATGGGCAGACAGTGAGTCGCCCTCGATACGTACGGCTTCTCCCCCTAACTCCTGCACGCCTAAACTCTGAGCCAGGCGTCGAGCGGGATCAATCGTCAGACAAAGAACTCGTTGTCCTAAAGAACTAGCAAGCAGAGCGAGACCGGCCGCGACCGTTGTCTTACCAACACCACCGGGCCCCACACACGCCAGCACCTGGGGTGGTGGGTTCCAGAGAGAACTATCGCTTTGGCTGCTCATGAACGCTAGCATAGACATGTGAAGAACTTCGTCGACCTCCACTGCCATTGGATCCCCAAAATAGATGATGGCGCTCGGACCAAAGAGGAGGGGTTGGCTATTCTGAAAGGATTAAAATCTCTCGGCTTTGGGCGCGTCGCAGCGACTCCTCATATGCGGCCGGGACTTTTTGAGTTGTCGAAAGGGCAAATGGAAACTGCATTTGATGCATTTACGGCAGAAATACCGAAGAACCCTGAATATCCTGAGGTCTTTCTCGGGAGCGAGCACTTTTTTGACGCGCAGGTCCTGGCAAGAATTCACGCTAACGAAGGGGTTCCCTGGCAATCCAGGAAAAAACCCGTGCGGGGAGTCCCCGAAGGGGTAGAACCAGACCTCGATTCGCTGGCCCCCCGAGCTATACTCGTGGAATTTGAAGACCTCCTGCCCGCTCCTCTAATTGAAAAGCAACTCTTCGAGCTTCAAGCCGCAGGTTTTTTACCAGTGATTGCCCATCCAGAGCGCTACCGAGCGTGCTGGAAAGACCTTAGCTTGGTCAAGAGACTGCTCGACCTCGGCAATGCCCTACTTTTAGATGTCTGCTCTCTTGTCGGGAAATATGGCTTCCGCCCCCGTCGAACTGCCTGGAAGATGCTCGATGCCAATCTTTATGACGCTGCCTGTAGCGACGCCCACCGGCCGAAGGATATTCGCCTAGTCGCAGAATCGCTGAAAAAGATCGAAGCCAAGTATGGCGGCGACGAACTGGAATTTCTGTTCTCCCAGGGCCCTGAGGCCCTCCTCAGGGGCAAGCGTCCTGAGTGCTAATTTGTTGGCCGCCTCAATAGCTTTTCGATAAGTTGGCAACATGCAGCTCAAGCTCATTTTCTCTGGCATTGCTCTTGCGGCTACCCTTGTCGGTGACCTTTCTCAAGCTGCAGCAAAGTATTCTGAGACAACCACCTACCGTAGTGAACAGGTGTACCGAGCGGCGCTTAGGTTCTTGCGGGTCGTCAAGCATTTTGACGTCGTGGAAAAGGATGAACAAACCGGCTACCTGCTTTTTCAGTATCAAGCCCCCGGAGCAAAGAAAACAACGCCCGGGGCGATTGAGGTGATTGACTCGTCGGAGGGGACGCGTTTGATCGTCCGACTGAATTCTTATCCGAGTTATCACGAGGCCCACTTAGCAGACGAAGTTCTTAAAAAGCTCAAAGACGACTACGGAGCACCGCCGATCCGCAAAAAGAGCCCCGCTCGGAAGAAAAGCGCCGAGGAATCGAGCGAAAAAGAAGATGAGACCAAAGAGTCATCCTCTGAGTCCTCCCCGCAATCGCCTGACCCTCGCAAGACAAAGCAGCGAGCTGGGGCCTCTCCTCCGGGCGAATAACCTCGATTTCGGCTCTAATCCGGAGAGCACTCGACGTTCTGCAGATAATCGGCCATAGCTGCACCATGAGCTACCCGTCGCTAGAGGAAGGCGCAGCTTGAAGAGCCAAGAGAAAGTTCTCGGCCGCTATCACTTGATCCAAAAGCTCGGTCAAGGCGCTCTGGGCCAGGTTTGGGAAGCCAAAGACGAGGTTCTTGGACGTGCGGTCGCATTGAAGGCACTTCGTCAAGATCTCAAAATCGACGCGAGCGAATATCGGACCATTGAAGCAAGAATGGATCATGAGGCAAAAGCGGCTGCTCTTTTGTCCCATCCTGGAATCATTCGTCTTTTCGATCTCGGAAAAGACGAAAGCTATGGGCTCATTCTTGTTTTCGAACTCGTCGAAGGGCCGACCTTGGAAGAAGCTCTCAGACAGGGGCGCCTTACGATCGATGGGGTAGCTCGAATTGCAGATACCATTGGAGATGCCTTGGGAAATGCTCACGAAAAAGGCATTTTGCACCGGGATATCAAGCCAGCCAATCTCATGCTCACAGAGGAGCTTCCCAAGGTTGCTGATTTTGGCGTGGCTCATTTGCCTGAAAGCACCCTGACTCGCTCCGGCGCACGGGTGGGCACCCCCGCCTACTCCTCACCTGAGGTAATTGTTTCGGGGGCGCATTCACCGGCGAGCGATCAATTTAGTCTGGCAGCTACCCTCTACGAGGCCCTTTCGGGAAAGCGAGCTTTTCCCGGTCGCGACGCAACCGAAGTCGCTCAGGCAATCCAGCGACTCCATTACCAACCCCTGGCAGCCACGCTCTCACTTCCCTCCGGCGTCGACACTGTCTTGAAGCGGGCACTTTCAAGAAATCCTGAAGATCGCTACCCCTCGGCCCGAGACTTTGGTGGTGAATTACATCGAGAGCTCACCGGCGGCAGAGAGGTCATGCCCTCCTTCACAGATGTTCGCAGTCAGCCGAGCCTCGCTTACACACAGCCACCATCGTGGTCTCAACGCAGCGCAGCCCTTGCCATTGCGTTCATGCTTGGCGCCGGCGTGACGCTCGTGCTTGCGCGATGGCAGTCCTCTAAGTCTTCCCCTCCCCAGGAAATCACCCCTCCTTCCCCCTCGACACTCTTTTTAGCAGCCCCGCCAGCAGCTAAGATGAGGGAAGAGTAAAAACCTCAGACCCGCATCTCTTTACCTATCATGCTCGAATTGCCAATTCATAAGTCTGTGCGCCTCATCTTGGTCAGCCCCCATTATCCGGAAAACTTGGGAGCTGCCTGTCGGGCAGCAAAAACGATGGGGTTCCTCAAGTTAGGACTGGTAAGACCTTCGAGATTAGCCACCCCAGAACATCCAATGGCGGTCAAGATGGCAGTCAAAAGTGGGGATATTCTCGAAGGAATCGAGATTTTCGAGAATCTGGACGAGGCTCTTGTCGGCTCGGATATCGTCGTCGGGACAACTGCAAAAAAGGGCGTGAGCGGAATCGTATCTCCTTCCAAGTTAGCCCACAGGCTACTGAGCTGGGCTGTTCAGAAGAAAAAGGTGACCATTGTTTTCGGCAATGAAAAGACGGGCTTGAGTAAAGAGGACCTAGCTCGCTGTGACTTGCATCTCCGTATTCCGATTGCAGCCGCTCAGCCAAGCCTCAACCTTGCTCAGGCCGTGCAGATCATTTGTTATGCATTATTTAATGCGGCGCTCGAAGCACGTGAATCTCAAGCTTCAGCCCAGGAGCAATGACTCCGATCTCTCCAAAATTATCTTCCTTAGGGCGACTGACTTACCTGATCGGTTTCACGCTCCTAGGGCTTCAAGCCTTCTCTTGTTCGGCCCACTATCATGAGGCTTTAGAAAAGAGTCGGGAGAAGGCGCGCCTTGCTCTCCGCTCTGGATGTCCAAGCTGTGCTCGAGAGGAATACGAGAAAGCTCTTCAGCTCTCCATCGATCAGGAGGAAAAAGAATCTTTGGAATTGGCGCGTTGCGAGACCTGGAGCGAGGAAGAAAAACACGAGCAAGCCGCTCGCTGCTACGAAACTTGGTCCCATGGCTCACCAGCCCCCGAACGAGCACCTCAGGGCTGGCTGCGTGCAGCCCGAAGCTGGATGCGCGCCGACAAGCAGTCAAACGCCAAAGAATCGTTCAAAATAATTCTGCATCGCTACCCAGATGCCAGCGCAGCCTCCCAAGCTTTTCACGGATTGCTCTCCTTTTTTGAGCAAGAACAAAAAGATCTCTGTCTTGAAACAGGCCAATTAATCGAAGAAGACTGGCCAACTAAATTACTCGAAGAAGCCTATTTTGCCAAAGGTCTCGCTTGTGAACCTAGCGCGCCTCAAAGCGCAATCAGTGCCTACCGGCATTTACTGCTTCTCAAAGGGGGAAGACGCTTTGGGAGAGAAGGTGACGCGAAAGTTCATCTCGCAAAACTACTTCGACGCCAAGACCTGAGCGATGACGCGCTCAAAGAACTGAAACCACTTTTGAAGAAACCACCCTCAGCGTGGGGTCCAGGTAATTATTCATCTGTTGCCTACGAGCAAGCCCATCTCTTGGCATTAATCATCTACAGTGATGAATTGGGCAATGTCCAAAAGTCTGAAAAAATACTCCGCAAGATGGTCAAACGCTTTCCGGACTCCCGACTTCTTGATGACGCCATCTACTACTTTGCTACGCTTCCAGGATCTCGCAAAGGGTGTCAGTGGATCGAGACACTTGGTTCTTTGAGGCCAGACTCTCGCTACCTAAAATGTAGCGAGGCGAACTGTCAAAACGATCTGAATCGTGGAGTCACCCTCCAGAAATGTGGCGCACCTCGCGGCCAAGACTGGGTTTTCTTTGAGGCTTCTGAGCCCCATCGACGCGCTCAGGAGTTGGCTCCTGAGTAGCTCCGGGCGCAGATTCTAGCTGAGAAAAAAATATTCGACTAAGAGACAAAGTCGTCGTCGTCGTCGTCGGTCGGACCTTCGTCGTCATCGTCGCTGCCGTCATCATCTTGATCTTCTAGCTTAAGATCGAGACCAGCCTCGCCCAGCTGAGTTTCAAGCAGCTCAAAAAACTCCTCGAGGTCCTCACCGCTCCACTCATCAAGAATGTCGGTCAAGAATTCGAACATATCGCCGTGATCGAGACGTCGCTCGATTTCGTCGATTTGGTCCTCACTAAACGCTTCGAGAACTTCTTCTCTACACGCTTCTGTATCGCCTTCATCAATCGCCTCCTGGACTGAAATACGAACCTGGCGAACTGAACGTCTATCGAGGTAAATTTCCATGCTGCTCTTCCTAATTAGCCCGCGTTCGGGCTTCTGGCGGGCGTTTAAGACATCCGATGCCCTGTCGTCAAGACACGAAGTTCATGGAAAAGAGAATTCTCTTGTTCCTGGGCAAAAAGCCGCTTTCTATCGCCGTTTCTCTTAGAAAGCCTTGACTCGGGCCCCCTCTCGCGGTCACCTCTGTTCGTGGACTGTACGCGCTGCGGCCGGAATAATCCGGATCACGTTAAATACTGTTTGGACTGTGGTTCCGTGCTGAAGAACTCAGAAGCGACAGCGACTACGGACGAGTGGCCCTTGTGTCCTCAATGTAACACTGACAATCCACCGAGCGCTCGTTTCTGCAGAGAATGTGGATTTGAACAGCCTGGCCATCGACCGTCGAACGACCTCGGGCGTACGATTGTGGCCAATGATGCCGTTACTCAACAAGCGGCACTTGCTCAACAAGCAATTGCGCAGCAGGCGGCGGCTCAGCAAGCGGCGGCTCCGCAAGCGGCGGCTCAGCAGGCGGCGGCTCAGCAGGCGGCGGCTCAGCAGGCGGCGGCTCTTGCTCCAAGCTTCGTCGAGGAATCGCCTCTGGCAGGACGAAAGCCATCACGTTCTGCAACTCTGGTGGTGCCATCTCGCCCGCCAGACCC
>JAKVCH010000131.1 GCA_022447485.1 Polyangiaceae bacterium
GTACGCCGCCTGTTGAGGCGAGTAGTGTGTATGATCATTCGGTGCAATTCGTTGATTACAAGACCTTCGCCATGCTTCTACCTGATAAGCCTGTTGCAACGAATAACACCAAGATCGATCCCTTTTTTGCAAAGAGACTACGCGAATTAACCCATGCCGCGGTCAGCGCGCGTGGTCTGCAGGCGGTTGACAAAAAAGACGCGCAGATTTGGGTGAATGTTCTAGCAAATACATCACAGCATGTTGATGATTTGGGGGCAGATTGGGGCTACGGACCTGGTGCAGGATTCTGGGGTGGTGCTGACGTTTGGGAGGAAGGTACGATTGTTGTCGACTTCATCGATGCAAAGACAAACCAGGCGATTTGGCGCGGCAAAGCGATACGTCAGCTGGATCGCAAGCCGACTGAAAAAGGTTTGCAAGAGGTCCTGGGCGCCATTTTAGCGAAGTATCCACCGACAGAGTAGGGACGTTCAGGAAGCGGGGGTGACTCTGTGCAGAGCGATTTGAATGTCTATTCACCTGTAGCAGCCGCGCCCAAGCGAGTCTTTTTTAATTGCTGAATGAAGACGTCCATCTCGGGAGCGCCGGTAATCAAAAACTCTTGGTCGATCAATATCGTGGGAACGCCGCGCAGGCCTTGAGAACGCCAGAATTTCTCCTCGGTTTTGACCTTGTCACTGAGAGCGCCTTCTTTGAGCACGTAGAGCACTTCGTCTCGGTCGAGACCCGAGGAGCTAGCGATGGCGGCTAATTCTTCCAAATCGCTGATATTCCGGCCTTGATGAAAGTGGGCATGGTAGAGCGCTTCTTGCACTTCCAGCTGTTTACCATCGTGTTTGGACCATTCTGAGAGTTGATGCGCCGCGAAGGTATTGTAGATGCGTGACCCCTCATAAAATTGAAATGGGAAACCGACGGCCTCGCCTAGGTTTCGAATCATTGTACGGGCGTTTTCGCTCTCCCCTTGGCTGATACCAATTTTTCGCATCAAGTGCTCACGAAGGTTCTCTCCCTCGGGACTCATGGTGGGGTTGAGTTGAAAAGGGTGAAACTCGATGCTGGCGCTGTCGGTCAGTTCGGTAATTTCGAGCGCTTTTTTTAAACGATAATAACCAATGACACACCAAGGACAGACGAAGTCGGAGACGAAGTTGATTTTGAATTCTCTAGCCATTCAGATTCTCCTTAAAGACAACCTAAGTTCGGCCATCCGTGCCGCAAGCAGATTTGCTTGGTTGGCTGGTGTCCGCAAAACTTGAAGCTGAGCTGAGATTTATCCGGCGTTCCGTTGCGACTGTTTCGGCCGAATGGGCGGTTGGCTGATCTTTTAAAATAGACTGAAATCGTGGCGATGGAGACACTGAGGGCGGTTGAATTATTTCAAATACTTACGAAGAATCGTCTCGTTTTCAGTTAAGAAAAGGCCTTTAATTACTGGCAGACATGTATTCTCGGTTCAAACTTCAAGAGGGAGGATGCATGGGTAAGCGGAGAAGGTCTTCAACACGGGCTCGGAAGTCGCGGCGTTACCGACAGAGCTGGGGGGTATCATGGCGCGAAGCATTGCGAGCTGGATTAGCTGTCGCCCTTCTCATTGGGGCTGGGGTGGGCGTCGGCTTTGCTATGAAGGGCATCGGCTTGATAGCCGCGCCAACCGCTCATGCTCCACCGCCAATGGAGCTTTCCGCGCGGTAGGCAGCATTCGCCTCTGAAAAGGGCGGGACAAGAACCGTCCGTCGGGACAAGAACCATCCGTCAGCAAGGTCAGGCTTACAATTGGCTCAGGCGCGTGGTTGCTCCTTTTCGGTCAACACCCGCGCTCAACGATGAGCTAGCTTTTTTCGAGTTTGGTTCCAAAGCGTTCTTGATTTCGAAGACACGTTCCTGCGCGCTTCGGTCGTGCGCCCTCTCCATCATAGCCGCCAGTTCCTCGAGTTCTCCATCAACGAAACGCAGGGAGACCCTATCGGGCCGGTCGAGGCTGGCGAGGGTCTGATTTAAATCAAGAAGAGTGTTTTTGAGCCTTTGCAGAGCATCGGTTCTCTCGGAGCGATCGAGCGACTGGGGAGAAAATTGACTGATCGGAAATCCCGGAACCAGGTGCTCAAGAAGGCGCGGACGCCAGTTTCGATTCGGTTGAAGGTAGACGGCTCGGCCACGAGCAAGAATGTCGAGCCCTCGCTCGCTTGGTTCACCGAGGATATTGAGGTCGCGGGCCAGAGGCTTCAGCGCAGGGTGCACTGCGAGCCAATCTTGTAGAACATGTTCTTCTTGCAGCTCACTGAGAGCAATTACAGAGACATCGGGGCGCACGCCAAGACTTTGCGCCGCTCGGAGTCGTTGCGTTAGCTGAGGTGTACTTGTGAGAATCACTGCTTGAGGCGCAAGCGGGCTGAGGGCTTGCTCTGCAATGCGAGCGGGCCCAGGTGAAAGACTCTTTTCTATTTTACTCTTGGATTCTTCCCCATGAGCGAGCACCGTGGCGAAGGCGAAACAGAGGGCTAAAACTCCAATGGTCTGGGCGCCAAAGACTTGATTCTGTCGGGGCGTCGAACGAAGCCAGAGTAAGCCCTCCGCGGCAGCTGGTGCAAGGCTGGCGAGAGCCGTGAGATGTAATGCCATTCGATCCAGAGGGACCTGGGAAGCCAATAGAAAAATCCCGTCGTTTTGGGCAGGAATCAGGAAGTCGAGGGCGATTAGTGCCAGAGCGACGGTATGCTGGCTCATTGGAGAAGATCGCCAAAGAATGCTTGTCCCCAATCCGAGAAGAGCCATAACCGAAAGGAAAAGACCCAGTTCGCTTCCCCATGACATCAGACTCCAGGGAACCCAAGGGCTCGTCGCGTCGACAGTGAGCGCGTTTCTGAATGCGTGCCATTCTGCAAAAGGATGGGTCAAGCAATGGTACGCCAGTCCAGCAACGAGGCCGCTCGTCAGAGACGCAAAAGGCCAGGATCGACGTGGGTGAGTCAAGAAGAGAAGGAATAAGAAGCCACTACCGAAAACAGGAGCTTCGGCCACAAAAAGAAAGACAGCACTGCCGAGAATGATTTGTTTCGATCGAGAATAAGGCGGCCTGTGCGTGCGTGCGAAGAGTTGAGCCGCAAGAGCTCCGATTGCTGCCCAAATTGCTCCGTGAAGACTTCTCGATTCCAGAGACCACGAGCAGGTGAGCACGACGCCAAGACTGATGGCCAGAGCTATCCAATCAGCTTGGCTATGGCCTGCGAGCGAAATGTGAGTCGTCGGTCGGCGTGCCTTGTCTCCAGACACAAGCTGCAGGAAAGTCAGCTGGTAGATCAAAAGGCCGGCGATACCGAGGGCGATTGCGCCTGCCCATGTAGCTCGTTCATGGAGGCTACCAAATGGCATGAATTGGAAGGCCTGGGCCATCCAAAGGGAAGGGCCGACACCGTCAGTTGACACCGACACAGAGCCCTGGGGGTTCGATGCGAAGTTGGAGTAGGTATGCAGGGCTTGGACAGCAGCGTCGGAGCGCCATATCTGGGCGGCGCTTCCGACATTGAGAGCGAAGAGTGTGGGAACGATTGCCGCTATCAGTGCGGGAAGACTCCACGAAGCAGTGTTTCCACTCTGATGGGAATCGAAGTCGTTGTTTTGGTGGACGTTGCTCGATCTGCTGGAGGGCCGATGGAGTTCCCAGAGCGCTGAAATCACGAGCATTCTTCCCATTCATTTCGCTTTTCGGGAAAGTTTTCAGAGCTAGGTTTTGACTAAAATCATTGAAAATTCGCTAAAATGACGGGATTTTTCGATTTCAGCCCCCTCGGCACTTAGTTTTGATTGAGGGTTCACCGAGGCCGCGCTAGAAGCCCCCACCGCTGCGGTAGCATAGCGCTCGGCAGCTTATTTCCGCACCTGTGGTGCGGTTCTCACGAAGCAGACGAGGATTTTCGTGGCCCGATTTATCGACGAACTTAAGCGCACCCATACCTGTGGCACCCTCCGGGGCACTGATGAAGATAATGAAGTGGTTCTATTTGGCTGGGTAGCCAACCGTAGAGACCATGGCAATTTGATATTCGTTGACCTCCGCGATCGCGAAGGCATTACCCAAATTGTTTTCGATCCCGAAGCGAATGCTGCAGCTCATCAAAAGGCCGAGGCTCTTCGCAGTGAGTGGGTGATTGGCGTGCGCGGCAAGGTGAAAGGCCGCGGCGAACAATTCAGCCAAAAAGAAAACAAAATGGTCAGCGCTGCAAACCCTAACTTGCCCACAGGTGAGGTTGAGGTGGAGGTACTTGAGCTGGAGGTTTTCAATAAAAGCGAGACACCTCCTTTCGACTTGAGTGAGCGCAGTACGGCTGGCGAAGATGTACGCCTCGCTCATCGTTATCTCGACTTGCGTCGTCCACCCTTACAGGACGCTCTACGAACCCGTTCGGCGATTGCGCACGCCACGCGCAACTTCCTTTCTGATGAAGGGGCGACCGAGGTGGAGACTCCATTTTTGGTGAAATATACACCGGGTGGGGCGCGCAACTTCTTAGTGCCGTCGAGAATGCATGCGGGTAAGTTTTACGCTTTGGCCGAGAGTCCGCAGCTTTTTAAGCAAATGTTGATGTGCGCTGGTTTTGAGCGCTATTTTCAGATTGTTCGTTGTTTTCGCGACGAAGACGGTCGCCTTGATCGGCAGCCTGAATTTACTCAGATCGACATTGAGTGCAGCTTCATCAACCAAGACGATCTCTTTACCTTGATCGAAGGCCTGGTCGGGGCGATCTGGAGCGAAGCTTCGGGCATTGACTTGACCAAGCTCTATCCTGGTGATGCCGACCACCCTGCAGGCTTTCCAAAGTTCCCACGGATGAACTTCGAGGAGTCGATGACGAAGTACGGCAACGACAAGCCAGACCTACGCTTTGGTATGGAGCATACGGACATCACTCAGATCATTGTGGATCACGATGGTGGTGGAGTGCCGTTTTGGGAACCAATCGCCAAGAAGTTCAAAGATGGCACCTACAGAAAAGATCTGCCTTCGGAGATCATTAAGGTGATGGTTGTACCTGCTTCTGGAAATCTTAGCCGTAAAGATGCAGAAGCCCTTGAAAAGATGGCAAAGAGCATGGGTGCGGGAGGGCTTGCTCGGGCGAAGATGGCAGCGGATGGCACTTGGACTCAATCGCCATTGAATAAGATGATGACGCCTGAAATGCGCATCGCAATCAATGAAGCCTGTGGTGCCAAAGACGGAGATTTGATTCTTTTCCAGAGTGGTCGCACCTCGGTGGTTCACACCGTGATGGCCAATCTGCGAATCCATCTCGGAAAGAAGCTTGGTCTGATTCCAGAAAGCGGCCACGGCGGTGAATGGAATTTCCTCTGGGTCGTGAATCCGCCCCTCTTCGAGTATGACGAAGACAAGAAAGAATGGGCCGCGGCTCATCATGCGTTCACTCGCCCTCACGATGAATGCGTTGATATGATCGAGAGCGATCCAGGAAATGTTCTCTGCTATCGATACGATCTTGTTCTGAATGGTTTTGAGATTGGTGGCGGTTCGATTCGTCTTCATGATCCCGAGGTGCAAAAGAAAGTATTTGCCGCCTTGGGGATTGGCGATGAAGAAGCCCAAGAAAAATTTGGCTTCTTATTAGATGCGTTGAAATTTGGAGCGCCACCACATGGCGGAATTGCTTTAGGTCTTGACCGTCTGGCGATGTTGCTTTCGGGTCGTGAGAGCCTTCGCGACGTAATTGCTTTTCCTAAGACCCAAAGGGCAGTGGACATCATGAGTGATGCGCCGACCCTTGTGTCAAATGAACAAGTCTCTGACCTTCATATTGAAATCGTCCAGCCCGCAGCAGACGCGGACGAGTAAGGTCTTGGCCGAGTGCTGATGCTCTGTCTTGGTGAGAGACAGAGCTTGGCAAGAGGCAGAGCTTGGTGAGAAACAGAGAAAGAGGGAGCGGTTGGCTCCCTCTTTTTTATTGGCGAATGGTTGTCTCTCCGAGTCAGGGCTTCAGTCATCACCTTCCAAGTGATCGTTGCCCAAAGCTTCGCTGTCTCGAGCGTGACGCTTTAATTCTTCGCTATATTCGCTGATACTCAGCACTTTTTTGGTAGCAGCCTCGAGCGCCTCGAACTGCTTCTCTGCCTGATTGCTCACTGCGTGGGCGGCGGGTTTTTCCTTGAGTTCACTCTGGACGAGGGCCTCCAAGGAGACTCGCTCGGGGAGAAGGAATTTTCCCGCCAAGTCTTTCTGTTCTTTTTCTTTTCTTGAGGCCTCAGCCTCGCGTTCGGCTTTGGTGCGTCCATGAAGGCGCCGATTGGTTTCTGCGCGGCGTTCTTTTTCTTGCTTGGCTTTTCGCTTTTTAAAGCGATTCAAGTTCACCACTTTGCCCATATTTCAGAAGTGCCATGATTTGAGTCGAGCGCCAAGTTCGTTTTCAGAGACCCAGCAATAGAAGTTGGTCGTAGGCACGGCGAAGGAATTCGTCTCGGCTTCGGGTATCGCCGTGATGCTCCGCGAGGGCGGCTCTGCCCAATGCTGCATAGGGCATGGCTTGGGTGCGCCGGCGTCCCAGCAACTCGCTCAGGCGCGCTAGTTCAATGCGAGCATGGCGCTGCTCCTGTTGATCAAGGCTATCGGCAGTCAACCGTCGGCTCCAACGAAGACAAGATTCCGCCTGCTCTCGCTCTTCTTCTTCCAAGATACCGAGGGCGTTTTCGAGAGCGGCGCTGAGATCATGAAGATTCTGCAATTGTGATTACCTTAAAGATTTCTGTCTTGGCTGGCTAGGCCGCCGAGAGCGCCAGCTCCGCCGAGACCGTCAGCTCCGCCGAAACTACCAGCTCCGCCAAGACTGCCTTCGGCCTCAATCGAGTAGCCCGGTCGGCGATCGCATCCCAGTTGTGCGAGAAGAATCACCAGCGAGAGGAGAAAGGTGCTGACCAGGCAGAATCGATACATCAAGTGAGGGCCTTAGCACTTTCTTGTCGACTTCACATGATTTGGAGAGAATCTGGTCATTGATGTACTTGCTAAATCCTCAAGGCGAGGCACCATAGTCTTGGTTTATGGGTGCGCGAATCTTAATTGTTGACGATAGTCCCACCATCCGGAAAGTGGTGAGTTCGATCCTGACGCGCCATGACCACGATGCCGTTACAGCGGAAGACGGCATGGATGCCCTGCTCAAGATTCAAGAGCAAGAATCTCCTTTCGACCTGATTCTTGTGGACTTTGTGATGCCGAAAATGAACGGGTATCAATTCTGCATGACTCTGCGCCAGCAGGAACAGCATGGTGAGTTGCCTGTTATCTTGATGAGCGCAAAAGGCGATAAGATCCGTGGTAAATTCGTGGAGCAAACAGGAGCTCGCGACGCAATCACCAAGCCTTTCGATTCGCGAGGTCTTCTGGCCGTCGTTGAGAGTGCCTTGCATAAAGAGGTGGGTCCCAGTCAGGTCCCTATTGTCTTAGGCGACGAAGAAATCGCTTCCGGTCCAGCCACCAGTCAACCCTCTGCAAAGACTCATCGAGCGGCGCTAGGCACGGCTGAGCTCTTGGCCAATGCTTCTCTCGATGAATTTCATCGCGCGGGCTTTCAGAGTTTGGAGACCGAGCGACTTTCCTCGATCTTAGCGGCTTCCTTACAACTCGATACGCTGATTGGTCTGAAAGAACAGCTGCTTTCCGAGGATTTTGGGCAAGAAGAGGAAGTCTTGGCCGGGTCTCTGGCAGCTGTATCCATCGCCGAAATACTTCAATTGATGGAGATGCAATCCAAAACAGGTTCGCTCACGGTC
>JAKVCH010000132.1 GCA_022447485.1 Polyangiaceae bacterium
GCCATTGAATACCTCGCTCGGATTGGAGACGTTTTCGCGTCATGCCCCTGAAATTGTACTTCGAGTGAGCGGAGAGCGCCCGGTACTCATCCCAAACAGCCTCGGGAGTTCGCGCGCGAATCAAATCTCCCTGGCCGAGTTGGTCGGCAATGGCGACAAGAATCTCCAGGTCGCTCTTTGCCTCTCCCGGTGGTTCAAGGAGTTTTTCGACTAATTGGTAGCGCCGTTCGCTTTGGCCAAACACGCCCTCTTTTTCGATGTAGAGAGCCGCTGGTAGCACAACATCCGCGTACTCAGTCGTTCGTGTATTCTCAAAGGTGTCGACAACAACAACGAAGGCCTTTTTGAGTCCTGCTCTGTATTTTTCCAGACGAGGGAGGCTCTGGCCTGGATTGGTGCAGAAGTTGAGCACGCACTTCACTTCGCCGGTCTCCATTTTTTCGAAAAGAGTCATTGCATCGTAGCCAGGCGTCGGAGCAATTCGGCCTTCGGGGACCCCCCAGAGCTTTTCCATTTCACGGCGGTGATCAGGGTTCTTGATCAGTCGCCCGTGGGGCAATAGATGAGCCAAGGAGCCAGTATCACGAACACCTCCACAAGCATTCGCTTGGCCCGTAAGAGAGAGGGGCGTTGCTCCGGGTCGGTTGATTTGACCGCTTAGCAAGTGAAGAGCATTCATTGTCGTATTGAGTGCAACGCCGTCGACTCTTTGATTCAAGCCCATGGTCCAAAGTGACATGGTGGCTGGAGACGAGGCGAAGATGGCGGCCACTTCTCGAATGGCGGCTGCACTAATGCCAAGTCGCGCTTTAACATCGTCCGGAGAGTAATCCTCGAGGAATTCGTTTAAAACGGCGAACACTGGCAATCGGGCCTGCGATGAGCTGAGGCTTTCCTCCTGAAAGACGACTTTCTGTTTTGCGCTTGCGGAGCCCTGAGCTTGCTCTTCGGGTGGCGCTCCAGCTTCGCGTGGGGAGGAGGGTAGATTCGCTGCGGTGATATTCACATGCTCCTCAACGAATGCAGGATCTAATAGATTGGCGTCGAGCATTGCCCGCACCATTGACCAAAGGAGCATGAGGTCGCTGCCGGGTTTCGGCTGAAGGTGCAAGTCGGAATGATCGGCTGTCATGGTTCGCCGTGGATCGACGCAGATCAACTTTACCTCTGGATTCAGCTTTTTCCGATCAAGGATGCGCTCAAAGAGAGGTTGATGACACTCTGCGGGGTTGGCCCCAATGATGAAGAAGACATGAGCGCTATCGATATCGGCATAGGCGCCCGGAGGCTCATCCTTTCCAAAGGTCTTGGTGTAACCAACAGCGGCGGAGGCCATGCAAAGTCGCGGGTTACCATCCACATTATTGCTTCCAAGCCCTCCCTTAAAGAGTTTGTTGGCTGTGTAGCTTTCTTCTGCAAAGAGTTGCCCGGAGCCGTAGTAGGCAACCGAGGTCGGCCCGTGCGCTGCTAAAGAAGCGTTGAACTTGTTGCCAATCAACTCAAGCGCTTCTTCCCAGCTGGCTCTTCTGAGGGCACCATTTTCTCGAATCTGTGGGTAGAGCTGACGACCAGGTGCCTTCATCAGCAGCGGCAACAAGGAACCCTTGATGCAGAGGCGGCCCCGATTATGGGCTTCTTGATCGCCTCGAACCTCAACAAGCCCTTCTGAGTTCAGGCCAAGCATGACACCACATCCCGTGCCGCAGTAGCGACAGACGCTTTTATGCCAAGAGCGTGCCTTACCTTTCGGCATGGCAGCTTCCAGCGCTCCCCACACAAGACCTCCTGAGGCGCTAACGAAACCCATTGCTACGAGCGCTTGAAGAAGTTCTCGACGATTGGTCTTCCCATCGAGTAAAGTTGCTCTTTGCTCCCGTTCGTCTTCTGGCATGCCAGTAAAAGGAGAATGCTCCTCTTTCGATGATGCAAGTGAGCGTCATTCTCTGCCAGAATCAGCCGAGATTTTCCTTGGCTTTTTCAGCGGGTCTCTCGATGGCTGTCTGACGGGCCGGATGCCCGGCTCTTCTTCCAATAATGTTGGGGAGGCTCTCAATTGACTCGGCAATCAATATTCCTGTCGATTCCAGCCCACAATGATGCGGTTCATGGGGGTAACCGCTTCCGGTATTTGACTCCAATCGACTTGGTAGCCGGCATTCGCTAACAGATAAGATCGGGAGATATCGATGCTGGCGTTACGTCCAAAGTGTTGGGCTAAACCTGGCACTTGGGCCTCAAGAGCCTTCCCATAGCAGCAGGGCATTGCCGCGACGGCAGCACCATGGGCAATGGCTCTCTTGAGGCCCTTGTCAGTGAGCTCGCCACAGGCATGAACAAGTATCACGGACGCACGAGGGCTTAATTCTAAATCTGCATCGATGGCTTCCTCCCGGTACTCGACTTTCTGCATCACCCAAGGGGCGACTTTTTCAAAGGCCCGCCAGATCCGAGGAAAGCTTTCTGGCTGTCGTTGATCAATCAGGAGCACCTTTTCGACTCGCTCCTCGCATGCGGCAAAAAGCAGCCCAGCTAAGCCGTGTCCGGCGCATAGGTCGATGAGCTCCGGAGCGCGAAGTCTTTTCCGCACTCTGTAAAAGAACTCAAAGGATTCTACGAGCTCCTTGATGTGGATGACGCGTTCGGCGGCGAGGGCCTGCGCGACTCGGTCCGGGAAGCTTTGCGTAGGGAAGAGCTCAGAAGGAAGCGAATGAAGCCGATGCTTCATTCCAGCATAAAGTTGAAGCTCGGCGTCATTGAATTGCTTGTAGACCTTAAAGGGTGTCTTCACAGAAGGCTTCTGTCACGAGCTGGGGCTGCTGGCTAGCGCTTGATGGCGACGAAGCGTGTCCAGCTTAGGGTGAGACGGGACATCCGCTGCGGAGCAAGGACGTCAGAGCTCCTGCTTTGCCGCAATCTGGGGTTGTGCTTTTTTACGTCGCCGCTTTCTTACGGTTTTTCGGAAAGAGGCGGTTCCAGGCTACGAAGACAAGGGCGCTTGGCGCGGAGCCCACAGAGATGGTGAGCAGAAATTCGAACGCCCAAACTTCGCTTCGCTCTTGCAGCCACCATATGCTGACCAGCATTCCCCCTAAGGCAGCGACACAGCCGCAGATGATTCCTATGACTTCAGAAAACCTGCCCCAAGAAAAGAGGAGTCCTCCGGTTGCTCCACCAAGCGAAGAGGTCAGTAAGAGGAGATCTTGAAGGTCCGGATCAGTTGAATCGAGCAAAGGAGTTACGTCGACCATCAACAGAGTAGGGATCACAACCGCAAACAGGAATAAGAAGAGTCCCACCTGATGGATGGGATGACCTGAGGAGCGAGTCGCCTTTCTGGCGGCCTTCACCTTGACTGCGGCAGCGCTGGAGGCTCCGAGGAGGCCTTGCTCTTTTATTGAGACGCCCTCGAGACTGAATTGCGCCTTGAAACTGGGCATCTTGGAGAAGCGTCTGAGGGGCAAAAGGGCAAAACAAGAGAATGTCGTGTAGGTTCCGAAGGTCAGAACAAAAGCGAGAGTGGCGCGCAATTCATGCTCAAATAGAATGTCATGAATCAAACTGTAGAGGCCGCTAGCTGTAGCTGTCTCGTAGACCGTGAGCACAAGTCCGCCCGTGATGACCATGACAGCAATCGTTTGAAAAACTTTTCTGGGAATGAATCGGGGGAGTTGCATTCTAGCTGGCGCATCTAACAATCTGACGTGACTTTGCAAAGAGAAACCCCATGAAATTCAATCGGAGATTCTACCTGTGGAGCAAAGTAGGCGATTGTAGCGAATTCTCCCACGAACTGAGTGAATCGCGGACGTTTAGTCACGGACTCGGCTGTGGTTCTAAGAAATTTTTTATGAGTTAAGCAGAGCAAATCTCCACTCCAAGGAGAAATCTCGAATCTCGTTGAAGAAGGAGGAAGAAATTGATGACGGAAGAGTGTTTGCTTTCATTTCATCGTTGCTCACGAGCACCAAGTATGAGCAGGCTGGAGCTGTGAGAGCTATCTTATTCACGACTTCGCTTGTTGGAGCTTTGGGTGCCCTGATTTTAGGCTGCAGCACCTCTCCAGGAGCAGGAACCGAGGCTTTCAGCAGAGCCCGAGATGACGACGCTGTGATTGGCGAATCCATGCCTAAGGGGCCTGGTTCAGAATTCTCGTACTCTGAAACAGAGGGTGGAGTTCGTGGCGAAGCGCCGGCAGAGCAGATTTCTGCCAGCGGCGACTCAGAGAAGGACTTGAGTGGCGAAAGTCAGAGCAGTGAAGGGCAGTCCCAGGGCTCAGCAGACGAGAGTCAGGGGAGCGAAGCAGATGCTCAAGATTTGGAGGGCGCTACTAGCGACGGCTGTGGCAAGTCGACTCAGCCTGGCACAGGCGCGTATACGATGATCGCGGCGAATAAAGAACGAGCCTATCGAATCGATGTGCCGGCGAACTATGATTCGAGTCAAGAGTACCGCTTGATATTCGTTTTTCATGGGCTCGGAGGTTCAGCCCAGGGCACTGCGGGTAGTGGTGGGTATCGCTATCAAGGTGTCTGGAACCAGATGGATGACGACAGCACTATCTTTGTTGCGCCCCAAGGGCTTCCGACCGAAAGCACGCTTTCTTCGAGCCCTCAGCCTGGTTGGCCAGACGATAACGGCGAAGACGTGGCCTTTATCCGTGCCTTGCTCGACGAACTTGAGCAGGCTTATTGTGTCGATGAAGAGCGCATCTACGCTACCGGCATCAGCTACGGTGGCATCATGTCGAATCGCCTTGGCTGCGAAATGGGTGATAAGTTTCGCGCCATTGCGCCCATTATGGGCTCAGGTCCCGACGGATGGTGGAGCGGCGACCGTTTTAACCCGACAGCGAGTTGTGCGATGAAGTACGAGACTGCTTATTGTGTCGGGCAGGTAGCCGCCTGGATCACTCACGGCAGCGCCGATACAATTGTTAAGTACTGCCAAGGAGAGCGCTCGCGGGATAGCTGGATGGACCGCAATGACTGTGCGTCGAATGGTACAACGAATGCTACCACTGGTTGTGTGGAGTACTCTTGTGATGAGGGGTATCCAGTCGTTTGGTGCCCGACTAACCTTGGTCATACATCACCCTCATTTAGCGCAGAAGAGATTTGGGGTTTCTTCGTTTCACTGGAGCAATGAATTTCGAGAAGTAATAGAAGTGTGAATGGCACATCAGAAGCCGGGACAATGAAAGAAACCTCCCCCTTCGCCGCTAAGTTCGATGTTGCGTCAAATGAGGACGAGAGGTTTCGCCTTGTGAAAACGAAGGGTAAACCGCGCCTCGCTAAGATGAAGCTCTACGCTAGTTCGACCTCTCCTGCTGTTCGCCACTGTTGTGCTCGGGTTGAGCCTCTTTCAGGAAACAGCGCCTCCAGCTGCTGTTCGGCTACCCCGCTGAGCGAGTCTCCCAAGAGAGCTGATCTACGTCGGCGAAGCTACGCGATCGGGTGATCTGAGAGAGTAGCTGGTGTCCTGGGGCTGAGTTCCGATTGTGTGCAATTTAAGAGACAAGCTGCGACAGGCGCTTACACTGTGTGCTGTGATAGAGCTTCATTCTTCACGTCTCTGTGGAACCGCTTTTGTGATCTATTCCGCTGAGAAGCTGTCTTTTGCAATGAGATCGATTAACCAACTTCTAATTTTTCTTCTGTCGAGATTTTATCGAACTACGCGGCAATTGCTTGCCTTACCCTGGGAATGGTCGGATCGGAAAGTCCAGGGGGAGTGTGAGGTATGTACGAGTCCAGTCGATTGTTTGCGGAGGCATCAAAGCACGCTGCTCGAGATCTTTTAGGGCTCAGAGCTTGGCACCGACTCGGGTTCTTCTGCGCCTGTTCTCTGCTGCTGGCGTTGAGCGCTTGCAGTTCACCTCAATTGCTCGGTTCTGAGGAAGGCGCTGGAGATGAAAACGAAATCGTAGCAACTGACGGAGCTGAGCCCACGGTCACTTTGAACGATGGAGGTCAATGCGTCCTCTCGAGTGGACCGGGAGTGATTCGTCGATTAACCAAAAGAGAGTACCAAAAATCCCTCGTCTCCCTTTTTGAAAGCACCGACTTTCCATTTGAAGAGCCGCTAAGTGGGAATATTGAGGAGGGCGGTTATTCAACGCGCGCTAGTGGTCTTTGGGTACGCGACCTCTCGGCTCAGGCAATCTCCATTCATGCCGAGGCGATCGCCGGATGGGCGGTGGAGAGCGTGCCCGAACGTATTTCTCTGTGTCGAGAACTGACTCCATCCTGCGTCGATGAAATGCTCGAAACATTTGCTCGTCGGGCTTTTCGGATGTCTCTCACCGACGTCATGCGCGAGCGTTATTCGGCTACCTTGTTGGGCAGAAGTGATTGGCCAGATGCGGCTCGTTTGCTGGTGAGCGTCGCGATCCAATCACCTTATTTCCTTTACCGCCGCGAGTTGGGGGTTGCCCAAGGTAGCGAGGCGCTTCTGAGCGCCGATGAGCGAGCAGCGTCTCTGGCCTATAGCTTGACCGCAAATTCACCTGATGCCGAGCTTCAAGCTGCAGCGGCTTCCGATACACTGAACAGTGAGGCGCAGCTGCTGGCAGAAGCGAGCCGACTGCTGGATACTGAGGGAACCGTGGATGCTCTCAGTGCGTTTGTGATTGAATGGCTCGCCCTGGAGCCCGTTCTCACCAAAACAAAAACGGAAGGCGACATCGAGCTCTCACCGGAGCTGCGAGAGGCTATGTTGGGTGAGGTACGTGCCCTCGTCGCCGCGGTTTATCGCGAAGGTGGTGGGCTATCGGAACTGCTGAGAAGAGAAACGGTTTTCGTCAATGGGTTGCTAGCAGCACACTATGAAATTGAAGGAGTGAGCGGAGACGAATTTGTAGAAGTACCAGCGGGTAATCGGGTTGGAGGTCTACTAGGTACAGCCGCCTACCTTATCTCTCATTCGACCGTCGATTCCTCTTCGCCCACCGCGCGAGGCTATTTTATCCGCAAGCGCTTACTCTGTTTGGATGTGCCACCACCACCCCCTTCCGTCGATACCGACCTTCCTATGCTGACAGGCGATCTGACGACGAGACAGCGTTTCTCACAACACCTCGCCGATCCTGTTTGCGAATCATGTCATGTACAGATTGATAATTACGGCTACGCCTTTGAAAGCTACGACGGTCTTGGGCGTTTTCGAGAGAGGGAAAACGGCATTGCGGTGGAGACAGTTGGTCAAGCGGTTGACCTCGATGGCGCATCGCCGGCATTCAACGATGGGCGTGGTCTCACGACGCTTTTGGTCGGCAGCGCGCAAGTAAAAGCTTGTTTTCACCAGCACTTGCTCGAATATATCAGCGGTCAGGTTTCTTGGGACGGCAACTGCTCTGTGGATGAGGTGGTCCGCTCGAGCGACGATGCATCGCTGCAGTCCACTTTGAGCGCTATCGTTTCTCTTCCTCATTATCAATCTCGCATTCCTCAAGGAGAACTTTGATCATGTCTTCACGTAGAGTTCGTTACGCAAAGAAGCTTGCTGAGCGCATTGACCGTCGACGTTTCGCAAAAGGCATGGGTGTCGGTTTGATAGCTGCTCCCTTTCTCAATCTTCTTTTGGAAGAGCCGGTGAAAGCTTTACCTGGTCAGGCAAAGCGGGTTATCTTTATTCTCACCAATGGCACTTATATTCCCGGCTGGAAGATGACGGGTTCCAGTGATCAAGAGATAGTGACCAATAATTGGAATGCAGGCCTCG
>JAKVCH010000133.1 GCA_022447485.1 Polyangiaceae bacterium
ATCAGGCGAGAAACTCAACTTAATTGGCTAACAATGATTGATGCAGTTACAAATATCACCAACGCCACCGCTAGCGCAGCCTCCTCAACAGGAGCCACGGGAGCAACAGGCGCTGAACAGGAGTTGGGACGAGATGAATTTCTCAAGCTTCTCGTGGCTCAACTGCAGAATCAAGACCCCCTGAAGCCTCAGGACAACGCAGAGTTTGTCGCAGAATTAGCCCAATTTTCTAACCTAGAGCAGACCATCGGCATTAATGACCGACTCGATGCACTCAGTGCCCAAAATCAGGGTCTCCAAAACAGTCAAGTAGTCTCGATGGTCGGACAAACGGCTACGGTCCGGGGCGCAATGGTCACAGCAGATGGTAGCGGTCAGCCAACCACAATTCCTTTCAGCCTCGATGGCGCGGCTGAAACCGTCAGCGTGTCTATTAGCAACTTGGCAGGAACGAAAGTAAAAACAATTGAATTGGGCGCTCGCCCTCAAGGAGCGACCAGCATCACCTGGCAAGGCACTAACGAAAATGGAGAGGTGATGCCGGCTGGCACCTACACGGTGAGCGTCAATGCACGAACAGGCGACGGCTCGGCTGTCAGCGTAGAGCAAGAGACCTCTGGAAAAGTCTTAGCGGTGTCTTTTGAAAAGGGATACCCGGTGCTGCAACTCGATAGCGGTGCGGCAGTGCCCATCTCTGACCTTTTGCGGGTCGAGGAATAATTTTTTTGGTCTCCCGAGGCCAAAACAACGAGCAATCACAATTAGGAGAAAGAAAAAATGGTTTTGCGGTCACTACACACAGGCGTGACAGGCCTTCGGGCTGAAAGCGACGCAATCAGCGTTAACGCCGACAATATAGCCAACGTCAACACCGTTGGCTTCAAATCTCAACGCGCAATATTTGAAGACCAGCTCGGACGGTCGATCTTGGCCGGGACAGCAACTGCCCTACCTGGTGCAGGAGTACGGGTTTCCGATGTGCAAGTCATGCATACACAAGGAACCCTTTCGAATACTGGCGTCAGCACAGACCTTGCGCTGAGTGGCGATGGTTTTTTCGTGGTCAGTGGTAATCATAATGGCGTTACCTCCGACTTCTATTCTCGTGCTGGTCAATTCAATCTCGATTCGAGCGGCATGATGGTCAACCCCGACGGGCTGACGGTCCAAGGTTACGAAGCGAACGCTGATGGAACGTTTGCAGCCGCGCTCACGGACGTGCAGGTCCCCACCGCCGCCATCCCTCCGAAGGTCACCGAAGAGATTTCTATCGTCGCCAACCTGGACTCAAATGAGACCGTGCCTCTAGCAACTTGGGATCCGCAGGACCCATCCGCTACAAGTAACTTTTCAACAACGATCACGGCTTATGATTCCCTGGGCAACTCCCATAGTTTGGATATCTACTTTCGAAAGACCAGTGACAACAACTTCGACTATAGTGTACTGGCCTCCGGTGACGAAACAACGCCACTAGCAGCCGGTCTCAATGTTGAAGTCGGCTCAGGTTCTCTGGCCTTCGACACCACTGGTGCTCTGAATACGATCACAACGACAACCCCGGTATCCGTTGATTTTGCCGGTGCAACCGCGGGTCAAGCCATCGCCTTAAACTTTGGGTCGAGCGTCGGTGGCGGCGGCACTGGACTCGATGGAATCACTCAATTCGGTTCTACCTCAAACGTCTCAGCTCAAGATCAAGACGGCTATGCCGCTGGCGAGTTCGCCGGCGTTTCTATTGATGGGACGGGCGTTGTACGAGGCCTCTACACCAATGGCGAAAAGCTTGCCATCTCTCAATTGGGGATTGCTAAATTTGTTAGTAATGACGGATTAGGTCGAGCCGGCGGCCAGCTCTTTATCCAGACAAGGGACAGTGGAGAGGCGGCAATGGGCACCGCTGGAAGCGGTGGTCGAGCCGCTATCGTTGCGGGCTCCTTGGAAGCCTCCAACGTTGACCTAGCAGAAGAGTTTGTCGGCTTAATTCAGCATCAGCGAGCTTACTCAGCGAACTCAAAGACGATCACGACTGCCGATGACATGTTGCAGGAACTCCTCAACATTAAGCGTTAAGTCTAGGGCGAACTGAAACGGGAAAACGCACACAATGACTGAAGAATCAACAACTGAGAACGGCAACCAGAAGAAAAGGTCTCCTCTTCTTCGTGTCGCCCTGCTCTTGGTTCTGCCCGTCGCAGGCTTAGCGGCTGGTGTGTTTTTAACTCCCTTGCTTCTACCATCTCAGGCACAGGCTGATTCAGACGAAGCTCTGGAAAAAGACCTCCCTGAGAAGGAAGAACCTCCAATTGTTGTGAATTGGCCGGCGCTGGTCGTGGATATTCCCGACCAGCACGGCTCCGCTCGTCATGTAAAATTGGTGCTCAGCCTAGAAACAAATGACGGGCAAACTGAAAAAGAACTCCAAGCATTTTCGCCACGAGCTCGACAAGCAATTCTCGGCTATCTTCGCAGTCAAAAATATGAAGAGCTGATGGTCGGTGGCAACTTGGACGCTCTACAGGTCAAACTCCAGAGCATTGCGGCGCAACGCCTGGGCCCTCAGCGGCTGAAGCACTTGTGGATCACTGACCTCGTCGCCCAATAAGATGATTTCTACTCCACAATCACCACCAAAGAGTCGCTCGGGCTCATCGATTCGTTCCGTTGATCTCACGGGATCCCATCGCCACTTACGCTCTTCACTCTCCAGCATGGGCAAGATTGCGGAGCAATACTCTCGAGCGACCAAGCGCACCCTGCCCTTTCTCTTGCGACAGCGTACACAATATCGCGTCGGCGAGCCCTCGATCGGAACTTTCTTTGATAGCGAGTCAATTCAAATTGGCCCCTGTTATATGGTTGAATTGGAAGATCCCGCAGGTAGCGCCTGGGCGACGCTCACCCTCAATGGCCCTTGCCTGGGGCGCCTCTTGGAGGGCAGTTTGGGCAGCTCGCAAATCTCAGAGGGTGCGACCCTCAAGCAAAACCTCACCCTGGCTCAAAAAGTTCTGATCAAGAAGATCTCAGAGAAACTCGGCGGCGACCTCTGTGATGCTATCCGGAGAGAAACCCAGCTCGTGCTTGAGGTGAGCAATAGCCGGGCCTTAGAAGATGAAACAGAGGATAGCCTGCGCGATGGGCTCTTCATCGAACTTTGCCTCGAAGGAGAAGCCGAAAGCCCAGCGGCGATGATTCTCTCGATGAGCGCAGAGGCGTTAGATAACGCCGTAAGACAATGCGAAGACGCGGAACCCAGTCGCGGTGACCCCCGGGTTGCCGAGGCTCTCTTAGGCGTGCAAGTCGCGCTCGTTGCGGAATTAGGGCGTCTCGAGTTGGGCGTGGGTCAACTGGTCAATCTAAAGCCCGGCCAAGTGCTACGTCTGCCTAACCTTGTCGACACCCCTCTCTCTGTTCGTGTCGGCGGTCTAGAAAAATTCTGCGCCACGCCTCTCACTTCAAGAGGGCAATTATCTGTGCAGGTCCTCAACAGGATCGGCGCGCCAGTACCTAAAGGAAATATCAGTGGCTGAACAACATCAACAGGCGCCCAGCGCAGAAGCACGCAGAGCGACCGATAGCTCAGGACTGCAAGGTAGCGCAGCAAATGAAAATGCCTCGGGGCCGACGATCGCTGGCAACTCACCGGGTCTCAGCGGCTTGCCGCTCAGTCAACCAGACTTGACCCGCGGCTTCGCCCAAGACGACGGTTCCAGCGTAGGAAACTCTCCAACGGCAAGCCCTGGTGGCGTTCCTCACGGCTTGGCTGGACAAGAGCAGTCGCTACCTCGCCAAGCTGGAGTGACTCAACCTAGAATAGCGGCAGCAGAGCAGCCGACTTTCCCGGCGAGCAGTAGCTCCCCGAGTGGTCGCGGGATGAACTTCGTGCTCGATGTACCTGTGGAGTTAACGATTCAATTGGGTAGGCGAAATATGCGTATCGCGGACGTGCTGCGCCTAGGCCCGGGCAGCATCTTAGAGCTAGATAAAGTCAGCGGAGAGCCGCTTGATATTTTAGTCAACGACAGACTGATCGCACGAGGGGAAGCCGTTGTTGTAGGAGAACGCTACGGCGTCCGCCTGACAGAGGTATTTGTTGAAGGCGGATTGGTCGAGGCCGGACAATGAGAAGTGTCGACCCTTTTTTGATGAGTGGGCACAGGAGACTCCCTGAGGCTCGTAGACCCCCCCTTCGGCAGAGTAGTCTTTTCTATTGCGGCTTCATCATCGCCAGCTGTCTTTGGGTGCTCGGTCAAGCGCCTGAAGCCGCCGCTCATGAAGGGTCGAGCCTCGCACGTCCCGCAAATATCGAAGAGGAAGAACCACCCTTCGCCCTGGCCCGTCCGAGTGCAGCGCCAGTCATCAACGGCTCAAAGGAGAAGCTTTGGCTACGACCAAAGGCTGCTTCAGAGACAAAGGCGCATGACCCTCTGATCGTCGGAGAAGAGCGGAGTGAGGTGTCGACATCACGTATTCTTCTGGCCTTCCTACTCTTGGGCGGGCTCTGTGGCTTTGCCTATTGGAAGAAACACAAGCAGAAGCCAGATAATTCTCGCCCTCTACCTGCCTTCAGAACAATTGCGCAGCTGAAAGTCCAACCGGAAGCTCAACTTTCTCTGGTTCAAATAGGTCAAGAAAGATATTTGATCGGGTCAAGCCCCCAAGGGGTTACTCTGCTGCGGAGCTATTCCTCAGAGGAAGCCCAAGCCGTCCACCCCACAGAGGAAGAGAACCAACGCGCATCGCATTCAGGCAGCTTAGCAGCACAGGGCCAAGACCGAAGCAACTCCGAAAAGAGTTCAGCTAGCAAGCTCAGCGCGGCGCGAAATTTCCACGAGCTGCTGGCAAAAGCCCAAAGATCTGCCCCGAGAGTTGCATCAACAGAAGCCGTGACTCCTCCCAGACTTCGGGTCGCCCAAGCTCAAGAAGAAGTGCAAAGTTCGGAAGATATGCCCGCCCACCTGGCCACGATTTTGGAAGAGCCTCAAAGGCAGGACTCCTTCGGGAGTGTCGATGGGCAGGCCGCGAGCTTAGCCCAACACTTCGCGAACCTCCCCCCTCAGGCAGTGGCACAATGACTCCAGAACTCTTACTCGAAGAGCAAACGCTCGCGCCGGCCCTCAAGGTCATGCTGCTCCTCGGCGCAGCATCCCTTCTGCCAGCGATTCTTCTGAGCATGACCTCATTTGTAAGAATCGTCGTCGTCTTGTCACTGCTACGTCAAGGCCTTGGCTCCATGCAGTCGCCTCCGACCCAAGTCATTGTGGGTCTCTCTCTCTTTTTAACTGCATTCACCATGGCACCCGTCATGAGCGAAATTCAAGAGAAAGCATGGGAGCCGATGCAGCGAAATGAGCTCACTGAGTTTCAGGCGATCGAAGCTGCAACCCTGCCCACAGAACGCTTTATGCTGCGACAAACCAGGGAAAAAGACCTGGCTCTCTTTTATGAATTCACCGGAAAGCCTCTTCCCGAGCGGGTCGAGGATGTTCCTCTTACCATGGCCATGCCTGCGTTTGTTCTCTCGGAGATGACCACGGCATTTCAAATGGGTGTGATTGTTTTGCTTCCATTTCTTGTCGTCGACCTTGCAGTGGCATCTCTTTTGATGAGTATGGGCATGATGATGGTGCCTCCCACCATGATGAGTCTTCCAATCAAGCTCCTACTCTTCGTGCTGGTCGACGGTTGGAACTTGGTGGCAGGATCCTTGCTACGTAGTTTCGCGTGAACACTACCAGCGCCATTGACCTTCTGCGTCATACCTTTATCACCACAGCAGTCATTGTTGGACCGATGATGCTCGCCGCTCTTTTGGTGGGGCTGATCGTTGGAGTGCTACAAGCCGCAACTCAAATCAACGAAGCAAGCATCGCATTTGTCAGCAAGATGGTGGCCGTCGTCATCGTCTTTGCACTTTTTGGTTCGTGGATTTTACAGCAACTCGTCGACTTCACGATTCGCACCTTCGCCAGCATTGCTTATGTCATCTCATGATGCCTCTCGATGGCATCTTAGTTCGCGAGGCCACGCTCTTTCTGCTGAGTATTGCCCGGATTTCGGGGCTGCTGATTGGCGCGCCCCTTCCATGGAAATTCCTACCAACCACTGGCAGAGCAGCATTTGCCATTCTTTTAGCAATTCTATCTCAAAGCATGCACCCCAGGGGCTTGAGTCTTGAGCTGAGCCTCCTCCACCTAGCGCTTGCCCTGGGCTCTGAATTTTTCCTGGGATTTGCCCTGGGCTTTGTTGTGCGGCTCGCTGTCGGCGTTGCAGAGATCGCCGCCGAGTCAGTCGCACCGGTTATGGGGCTGGGTGCGGCACAAATATTTGACCCTTCGGTGGGCTCTCAGAGCTCCATTCTCTCAAAAATAATGCGGCATGTTTGTCTCTTTGTGGCCCTGAGTGTCGGCGTGCACCATCTCTTGCTGGGTGGGCTGCTCGGTAGCTTTCGTGCAGTGCCGGTGGGACAACTTCTTCTACCCGCACGCCTCACTCCCAGCCTTCTGCAACTCAGCGCAGAAATGCTGATTGCCGGAACGCAGTTGGCCCTACCAATCGTCGCCATACTATTCGTTACCCAAGTTGCTCTGGCTTTCGTTGCTCGCTCGGCTCCCGCAATGCAAATTTTTTCCGTAGGCTTTGCCGTGACCCTGGGGGTGGGCGGATTGCTCTGGATCCTCTTTGCAAAGGACTTGGTCTTGGAACTCAGTCAGCTGCGCTATTTCGTTGAGGAAGGCCTACTCCGTCTCCTGAGCGCCAGTAAAGGCACCTAAGGCATGGCACAAGATCAGGAAAAAACAGAAGAACCAACGCCGGAGAAACGCCGTAAAGCCCGGGAAGAGGGGAATATTGCACGCTCAAAAGATGGGGGAGCCGTCGTCGCCACGGCCTTCGTCTTGATCACGATCGCAGGCTTTGGCGGCAGGGCTTACGAGGACTTCACCGCCTATCTGCAGACTTGCTTTGCGAGCTTGGAGGGGGCGCAAGCCGGTCAACTTGCCACAGTCGCCCAGAAAACGATTGAAATTCTATTGCGCTTTATTCTCCCAATCAGCTTGGCCGCAGCAATTGGTGGTACTTTGATGGGAGCCACCGAAGCCGGCTTAGAACTGAATTGGAGCTTGGTGGCGCCTAAGTGGAACCGCCTCGACCCGTCTCAGAAACTAGTCAAGCTCTTCAACCCGAAAAGCGCTGGAATGACAGGCCTACTCACCCTGGCCCGCGTCTTTGTCGTGGGTACCGTCAGTTATTGGGTGATTCTCAACAACTTCCACGACTTAAGTCAACTGCCTCGAATTCCCCTCAGCGCTGCACTCTCTCTGATAGCGGCCCTTGTCGCCCGTATTGCCTTTTGGTGCACGATTGCCCTTGCTGTCCTGTCGGCGCTGGACTTTGGCCAGGCGTGGTTGAAACGAGAAAAAGAGTTGATGATGAGTCGACAAGAACTGAAAGACGAACACCAACAACAGGAGGGTGACCCCAAAATGAAAGGGCGCCAACGTCAGCGCGCCCGCGAAATGGTTCAAAAGAGCCTCCTCGCCCAAATAAAAAAAGCAGACGTAATTGTGGCCAACCCGACCCACGTCGCTGTCGCCCTCAGGTATCGCGCCCTGGAGGGGGCGCCGGTCGTGCTGGCAAAAGGAGTCGATGATATTGCTCTCTTCATAAAGAAATTTACCAAAATCGAGGATACG
>JAKVCH010000134.1 GCA_022447485.1 Polyangiaceae bacterium
GACTATCTCCGCCCTGGCAGTCCACAAGACAAAGATTACAGTCCGTGCATTTGGAATGATCTTTCTCCATCCCGAAAATGGCAAACCGGGACATGAAGCCAAGGAATGCTCCGAGAGGGCAAAGGGCACGACACCAAAAGCGCGGTATTGCTCGGTTCAGGGCGATGACGCCTAGGAACAAGCTCAAGACCAACCAAGTCTCATGGTAATAAGACTGGCTGGGAGTGAAGACCCAGCGCCCCAAGAAATGATGCCCCTGATCGGCAAAGCCCTGGAAAAATTGTAAGTTCGTCGCGGCGAGCCAATCAAAAAAGCGGGTACCTACGTATTGTACGGCGGGCAAAACTCCTAAGCCAAAGCCGCGAACGACGACACAGATTGGATCGAAAATGCCGCCAAAAGCAGAGCCGGCAAGAGCCGCTGCCAAAAGACTCGCCACGCCATAGTATTTGGCATTCTGCCAGCCTTTCGTCTGGTTGCTCTTGACGCGACGACTGCCTTTTAAATAGCGACTCGGGCTCAGCCAACTCACCAAATGATGAATTGTACCGAAAGGACAAATCCAACCACAAAAAGCGCGGCCAACGAATAGGGTCAAGGCGACAATCACCAAAGACCAAGTCAGGCCCGCATAGACTTGATGGGTACTCAAAAATGTCAGGGCGGCCACGAAGGGATCGAAAAGTAAAAAGCCCTCCACTGGCTCTGATAAACGGATCGCTTGCTCTGGGTCAGCCGTGAACCCACCTCGAAATGTCGTTTGCGTCAACAGATAGAGAAAGAGGAGCAGGAAAAAAGCCTGACTCACAATTCTCGCATGGCGCAAGAAGCGGATCACCCGTCGCGCCGGAATGCCCGAGCCTGGACGCTTCTTTTTGCGAGGTAGAAAGCTGCGCCAGCCAGTCTGCCGCGAGGAACTTGCAGCCGACTGCGCCTTTGTCTTCTGGAGCGCACGGACCGCTCCCTGAGAAGGCGTCTGAACCGCCTGATTACCTGCCGCTACCTGCATCATTGGCAGATGACGCCTTCCCTTGCCATCGACCTTCGTCTGCAGGGTACTTTCGAGCCAAGGGATCGGCCGAGGTAAAGCCTCAGTCATGCCAGCACCAAATCAGTAAGATCCATGGAGCCCAACCCGCGTTCGACCCCCAAACGTAAATAACCAACCGTCTTTGGATCAACCCCCACCAAGCCGGCGCCATAGGTATCAGCCGCGACTTCATCCAAACTAGCCACCACCTGATGCATATCTTGAGCATCGAGTAAGTTGCCCCCTTGAGGCCCATTGCGCAGGAGGACGCGAGTCGCATCGAGAATGGTCAGTGTGGGGCGCATGAACGTAGCTAAGTCAGCGATCGAAAGATGAATTTTTTGATGCAGCCGATTTCTTCTCCCTCCCAAGACTCCGTACCAATTCTTCATCGCCCCCGTGTAGAGACTAAGGTTGTGGTGCTTTGCTATCGGCAAGTTAATCACCCGGTCAGCTTCAATTAGCGTTGTGTAGACGGGCCACTCATCGAGAAGCTCGCCCCGAAGCCGCATCGACCGAAAGCGATAAGGCGCGGGTAAGATCACTTCGGCACCCGCATCATAGGCGGCACGCCAAATTCCTGAGCGCTGAAAACTCCGTTCCGCCTGATTACAGGACGCATCGGTCACCGTCACTCGAGAAGCCCCGGCATCAAAACACTGACGCACCACTTCAGCGACGACTCTCGGATTCGTGTTCGCAGCATGAACCGGCAAACGATCCCAACCAATATTGGGCTTGAGGACCACCCGATCTCCCCGACCGACAAAACTCTTCATCGAGCCTAAAGCATCAACGGCTCTCCGCACTAATTCCTCGGCAGAGGGTCGAAGGTTCTGCGGGGTTGGCCGGGCCACGGCGATCCGCGCCTGCACTTTTTGAGCAGTTGGATGTCGAAAGTCGCGCACCTGCCGGCTGCCACCCAACTGATGCACAATCCTGCCGTCTGGCTGATAGCTCACTCGAGCGAGTAGAGCAGTCGCACCCAAAATCCCCAGGGAAAGAGCACCGCTCTGAATTGCTTGACGACGACTCGGTCGCTGATGCTGCTCTCGAGGACCCACGGGAGAATATTAGTCATCTTCTGATTCAATAGCGAGCCTGGAAGAGAGCTCTTTCCCACTAAGATTGGCTTTTCCGTCCTCAGGGATTGCCCAGAACGGCCCCTTCTGACAGCGTTACACCAGTAATGATTCCGACTCAAAAATTGGAGCAATTTCAGAAACGCCTGGCTGAGCTCAACGAATTACTCTGCGATCCAGAAGTGCTTGCTTCACCTGCTCGCATGAACGAGCTCAACCGTGAGCGTAGCCAAATTGAGCCAATAGTTTCGGCCTTCCAGCGCTGGAAGGATTTAGGCAGCCAGATCGACGATAACCGTGCCATGCTGAGTGATCCGGAACTCGGCGACCTTGCCAAAGAAGAGCTGCCTGCGCTGGAGAATGAGCGAGCTCAGCTTCACGACGCAATCCAAATTCTTCTTCTGCCTCAAGATCCGAACGACCAGCGCAATACGATCTTAGAAATCCGCGGCGGGACCGGTGGAGAGGAGGCGGCTCTCTTCGCAGCCGATTTATTCCGCATGTACAGCCGCTACGCCGACGCACAAGGCTGGAAAGTGGAGCTGCTCAATCAAAGCGAAGCCTCCGCTGGAGGTCTCAAAGAAGTCGTTGCCCTGATCAGTGGAAAAGCGGTGTATAGCCGGATGAAATTTGAAAGTGGAGTGCACCGAGTGCAACGAGTGCCGTCGACAGAAACCCAAGGCCGAGTGCATACTTCCACCGCAACTGTCGCGGTATTGCCGGAAGCCGACGAAATTGACATCGAATTCGCCGATGGCGACCTGCGCTTTGATATTTCAGCGTCGAGCGGGCCCGGAGGCCAAGCCGTGAACACAACCAATAGCTCGGTTCAGGTGACCCACCTACCAAGCGGGATATCTGTGCGCTGCATGGACGAGCGCAGCCAACATAAAAATAAGGCGAAGGCCCTGAAAATCCTGCGGAGCCGGCTCCTCGAAATTGAAGAACAAAAGCAAGATCATGCCATTCGCGATGAGCGCCGCTCTCAGGTGAAAGCCGGGGACCGATCAGAGAAGATCCGCACCTACAACTTCCCCCAAAATCGACTCACTGACCACCGCATCAACTTAACACTCTACAAGCTCGATAAGGTCATCGAAGGTGAACTCACTGAATTGATTGACGCCGTGGTCTCGGACCATCAAGCTGCTCTCTTCGCAGCCCAGGCCGACTCTTAGCAGCCCAGGCAGAACAGCCCCAATTGAGCGATGACGGCTTCTTCTTCAGACTCCCCAGATAATACTCCCGACCCAGCGGCCCTCTTCGTCGCCTTAGTGATTGCGCCTGGGACCTTCTCGAGGAATAAACATTTTGATCTATTCCTGCCCCAAGAAGCAAGTTACCAACGCCGGCGCGCCCAATTAGTGCGCACAATCGTCCGCGATCTCACTGAGCCTTGGAAAATTCCCGGAAGCCAAAGAACCCATGCTGGAGTCGACGAGCTGAGCGAAGCGCTCGAGGGCGATAGGGTGGTTCTCCGCTACGCAATTTACGCTCTCGAACTAAAGCGAGAATCACGCCTCACCCTCTTGGAGGCTGCCACTCTACATTATGCCTTGCATCGAGCTGGGCTTGGGACCCTTTCGACTCAAGATCGTTCTCTTGTGGAAAATACGCTTTCACGGATGACCCCTCTGCTCTAAAACAGCGAGCCATGATCGCCTCTCTCTTCTCTCTCTTCTCTCTCTTCTCTCTTTGCCTCCTGGCTCAGGCATGCAGCAGCCCATCAACATCGAGCAAAAACCCACCACAACCAGCGCAGGGTACCCGCACGGAAGAAAGCCTCCCAGGCGAGGATCCTAGCTCCGAAGCAAATCGCGCCTGCAGCGACGGCAGTTGCTTCGTTTGTGGAGAGAGCCAATGCCCCCTAGGCTCGATCTGCAAAGCAGACCAAGGGAATCAGAGCGGCTGCTTCTGGCTAAGTGAGTGCCCCAGCCAACCGCGCTGCGATTGTATTCTCCAAGTATTAGACGCCGACTGCCAATGTGAAGAATCTGAGGGACAACCCTTCGTTCGCTGCACTAATCATTGAAGACTTCAGGCGACCTAACAGACAAAGACGTTCAGCCCGAAATACTCGGCCAAACAAAAATATTTGGCGAAAGAGAAATCTTCGGCGACACAGAGACAGCTCTCGCTGCTCAAGGAAGCGCAATGCTTAAGCTGGTCGCTGAGCGTTAATAATAATTCGTGGAGAATTTGGTCCGAAAAATGCCCCCACGGTACTCACGTCGCCGCTGATACTGCTGACCTTAAAACCAACCGAATGGAGTAACTTTCCAATTTCAGAGAGTGAATAAAGACGTAGGGAATAAAAGAGTTCCTTACTTCTTCCATCATCGAGAATCAGAGAGCGTTTGACTCGCAGGCGAGAGGTGATCCAGTCGACTTCGGTATCGTCCATGCACACACAGCCATCACCCTCAAACCAAAGGCAGCCGGGCGACTCTTTGGCAGCGAAGTCGCGATTCATGACATCGATCATCAGGGTGCCGCCTGGCTTCAAAGCCGAGAACATACGGCGAGCGACATCAATATTCTTTTCTTCTTCAAAGTAGCCAAAGCTGGTGCCCCAACAAATCAGACCATTGAACATTTGATCGAAGGCCATTTCTCGCATATCGCCCTGGAGAAAATTAATTTTTTGCTCCTGGTCCTGAGCAAGCTCGGCGGCCATCGCCAGCTGAAATACCGAAAGGTCGTAACCTACGCCCGAATAGCCGCGCCGCGTCAACTCGCCGCAAAGCTCTCCCTGACCGCAACCAAGATCGAGAATCACATCCCCTCGCTCTAAACCAAGCTGGGATTCAACGAAGTCCGTTTCTGCTTTTAACTGCCCTTGCACCAGTGGGCGGTAGGCTCGGGCAAAATCGTCACCAAATAATGTTTCCCACCAGGGTTTACGTTTTGGTTGTTCTGGCAGACGCGGCTTCACCGATCTCTTGGGAGGAGGTGGCTTGCGGTCTGGTAATTCAGGTGGGCGAGATGGCTCGCGGGGAGCAACGGCCAGCGGTTCTGGGGTCAGTTCTTCGAGTAGGGCGGCTTCTTCTAGCTCATCATTCGCTTCGAGCGCTTCCTCAGCGAGCTCTTCCACGCTGAACTCATCACTTAGGGCCTGTTGCTCAAGATTCGGCTCCTCCGGCTCTGGAGCCTGCTCCGCCAATTCTTCGCGTAGCTCGACGCTATCACTGAACTCAGACTCCAGTTCACTCAGCGATGCCTCGTGAGTCTCAATCTCGGGAGGAGGCTCACTCTCCACGTCAGGAGTCGATTCAACTTCGTCTGCACTCTTCACCTCACTCGTGATTGGGACCGACTCGTGCTCCTCTGAACGATCCTCACTCGAAGAATCGTTGCTCTGCAGCTCCTCAGAGCCGGAAAGAACATGCTTGCTGCTACTCTGATCATCAGAGAGTTGTGCAGCCTCGGTTTCCAAGCTCTTCTCTCCAGAAACGTCTTCGCTGGCCCCTTCGCTGGACCTGGCATCTTCGCCATCCGCTCTGGCTGGACTTGAATTTCCGTCGCTCATCGACCCTCCCACAAAGCCTCACCCATCTGTACTTTCCCGAGCTCACGTTCGATCGTCACTCCCGGTTCCAGTAAGACCACTGCTGTTGAGCCCAGATGAAACATACCTATCTCATCCCCACGCTGAACAGGACGACCTGGTTCTAATTTGGTCGCCCCGGCTGGTACGGCTGGCTCAGGAATCACGGAGACACTAATCCTGCCCACAATCGTCGCCCCCACCATGACAACGCTCACCCGTCCTAGCTCTTCGGTATCGATACAAATACACACGCGGTTATTGCGAACGAAAAGGCCGTCGACATACTCCTCACCAATGGAGTTCACGGGGAATAAGTCTCCTGGAATGCCTCGAATCGCAGTTATCTGCCCGCTCACGGGCGAGTGAACCCGATGGTAATCACTGGGAGCTAAGTAAACGACTCCGAATTGTCCCCCACGGTATCTCAATGCATCGCTGGCATCGCCAATCAGCTCAGCAATATCGTAGCGCTGTTTCTTCACCAAAATCGTATCACCCGCCTCAACATCGCCTGCTGCCGATAACTTTCCATCGGCAGGAGACACCAAAGGGACGTCCGCAATCGGTCGCATGCCGTCTTTCAGAGGACGGGTAAAAAATGCATCGAAAGATGGATAGGGCCCGGGCTCTTGAGCCTCATTCATCTTCACGTCATAAGCCGCACAATATGCCTTTTGCACCACTGCTGAAAATCCAGGTGGCAGCTTTTGATCACAGAGCTTCCCGACTGCGCGACTCAAAGAGACACGAGGAAGAGCACGAATAATTTGGGCGGCGGCGAAGGAAGGAATGCTCACAAGCTGATCTTAGTTCGAGAAACGAATTTGACCTCATCGTACTCGGCCGGTGAAGAAATGGTCAAACACTCGGCCATTTTCAGCATCTGGCACGGCAGGTTTCAGGAATTTTTCCTGAATTTTCGGGAAAATTCCAGCTTAGATAGAATCCAAAATGATGAACAAGCTGCGATTCGGAGCTTTCTAGAAAGCTTCCCGGAGCGGACGCTCCAACGCCGCACGGCAGAGGGGACTCAAGGCATCTAAAAATTCTTGACTCAATGAATGGCCCACGGAGCCAACTGTCTCTGGAGGACGAGGGAAAAGGCGCGGATCTATTTGACCATCACAGGCCACGACCGGGAGGTAGGGATCGATGCCCACAGCCTGTTCCTCCATCTTTTGGTACTTATCATCGGAAGTTTGACGAAATTCAGGGCGAGCTTTCAACGCCAACCAAGCTGGCTCGGCTCGGCTTAGGCCGAGCTCATCTCCCAGCAAATCTTGAGCATCATCAGCCTCAGCCAACAGAGCTGCTCGGGCTGCGATAAAACGCAACCCAGCCACGTGCGGAGCACGATCGAGCTCGGGTGCCACTAATTCTCGAGCTTCTTTGACCTGGGCGAAAAGGGTCAATAGCTCGCCTAAACGACGGTACCTTCGAACCTCCCGAGGACCGGCGTTTTCGACCGCCTCTTCCTCCAGGGAGAGTTGCTCATCCATTTGCTCGTATTTCTCATTCAAGGAGGTACGCCAAATCAATTCCCACTCCTCGATGCCGTAACCACTGACACTGCGGATGGCGGCATCGTCATCTTTCGTCACCGCCAACTCTCTCAAAAGAAGTCCTAGCGCCTGACTGCCCCCATTTTCTTGGATCCAGAACTCCATGAAACTCGTTACTTCTGCGTAAGCAATGGAGGCGGCTTCTGCCGAGGGCAGCATAGCGATCGATGCACCTAATTGGGTAATACCAACGGACTTACCGTCGCGCCAAGCATTGAAGGCTACTTCTTGAGCAGGAGGGGTCTTGTCTAGAAACCGAGGAGCTCGCCACCGAGTCTCTTCACGCTTGGCAATGCCCTCCTGAAGCCATAGCGGCGCTCGATCTGCACTACCGCGCGCCAGCAGCAGATGAGTAATTTCATGGGCTAAGGTATCTTGCCACGGAAATCCACGTCGTGGAGCTCTTGGTGAAATCATGGTCACCCTCCCCCAACGAGCGACAGCGA
>JAKVCH010000135.1 GCA_022447485.1 Polyangiaceae bacterium
CCTCGGCGCACCGATTGATTATACCGGCCGCCCAATTGGAGGAGCCCATCAACGTCACCGAATTATGGGCGGGCAATTCAGCCGACGGATGAAGATCTTGGAAAAGACTCTTCGTGCTCACGATGCACCTGAGTGGGTGATTGCAGAATGGCTGCGCGAAGTAGAAAGACTCCGGCCATCCATTACTGGGGATGCCTTGGGAGAGTGTACCTCAAAGGAGCCGCTCTCGAGAAAATAGAGGCAGCAATCTTGCCCTTTTTTTGCTGCCGCTGTTAAGGCGAGTCATGACTCGGCTCGTCCATTCCTTTCCGCGCTATGGCGCCATCGCCCTGTGCTTCAGCGCTCTGGCATGCGCCTCTGGAAAAAACTGGGTTCAAGATCTCGAAAAGCTCGAGCAAGACGAAGAGTCAGTCAGCCTTGTGGGTGATGCGCGCCGCGGCAATTCGCAAGATCGGTCGGCCTCTTACGAGACCAAAGTGATTGGCAGACAAGCAAAGACAGAGAATCGAGAAAGTGAGTTGCCAGATTCAGAGGCAGCACGGCCTCAAATTAAGTTAAGAGGTCAGAAGGCTATGGGCAAAGCCCCCCCCGATGCGGAATATATCGGTAGCTTTCGTAATACTTATTACGACTTTCCTGCGGAGTCAGAGTTTGCTGGTCCTCCCATCTCCTTGATGAGCGCGAGCTGCGAACCTTTAGCCGAAGTTCCCCGTGACTTCTATCAATCCCTCTGCGTACAAGGCAGCGGCACATTGAATCGAGGGATCACCATCAGCTTCGCAAAACGCAACTGCTCATGCGCAGCAGTTTGTGAGAAGACCAACCAAAAAATATGTTTTGATGCTCTTGATGCTCAGGAGTTTCCCTTCGGCCGTGGAGCTCAAGGCACCGCAATTACGCCCCTACGAACGATCGCGGTTGACAGCTCGGTCATCCCCTTAGGGACAGCTATCTATATTCCTGAATACGACGGCATTCCTCGACGCCCCGGGGACGTTCCCCATGATGGTTGCTTTATTGCCGAAGACCGAGGCATGCAGATTGTCGGCAAACATGTCGATATCTTCACGGGCAACCGTAAGATCACAGAACACTTCAATCGCCTCGTACCAAGTAATCAAAAGGTGCATCTCTATATCGGCACTGCCCGTTGCGATGCGCTCCTTTGATCAACAAAGGCTACCAACCAAATTGCCAGAGGCGTACCAGGGAGCGCCCGGTGCCCTCTGAAAGAGCAGGGTTCGGTTCATGCAGCTGTCTTATACAGCCAAGGCGATGAAATTGTGCCTCTTCACAGCCCGGCACCTCACCACAGATTGCCGTCCCTCTCAGGGGGTGAATGAGAGTGGAGAGATTTCTCTCCAGCTCAGCACCCCGGGACGACCAAAACTCTAAACACCCATGACTCTCATCACTTTGATTCAGAGAGCACGTGAGAGAGACCATCTGCCTCCTCCTTTCTACAACACTCTAAGGCGGGCCAAAAATTATCTCCGGCAGCGCTTCAAGGCTCACCTTTCGGCCACGGCAAAATTTCAAAATACTTTTTATCTCACGACACCCGACGCAGAGCTGTATGAACGTGCTCCAACATTAACTCATCTTGGCTACTCGAAAACGTCGCGTCGCTCCCGACACTCCTTTCTTGCTGGGGTCCAACCAAGAGGAACAAACGGTCTGCGAAAAAATATCTTGAGCCACGGCCCGAATCGAGAATGAAACGGTTCCGTCAGAGGCCGGCTCGCGAACAAGCCCTCAAAAAAGAGTGATCGCTAATCCTCCGCTAGCTCCAAAATGGTGTTGCCCTTCGGCTGTGACATTTAAGAAAACGAGGGAAAGCGTCGGACCAAAGCGAGGCCAGATTGGGAAATGAAAATCCACTCCATAGCTCGCTCCAAAACCGGGATGAGCAATGATCTTACCGTCGGCTTGTTCATGAGTCCCACCTAAACCCAGGGCGACCTTTACCACTAAATCCGGCCAATAAATGGGCATCTTGAATTGAAACATCCAGCCACCAATTAAGTCAGGACCACCCTTCTCTGTACCAAAAAAACCCTTATTTTGAATGAAGGTATGCACCATGCCGAAGGTGTAGCCCCGAGTCGTCCAGCCTAATTCCATTTCGTGGAAAAGTCCGACCGTATCGGGCCCTCCGCCCACGCCGAAACCCAATTGAAAGTGAAATCCTTGTCGTTTGACCGGACGTCCCCAAAGACCGAGTCGCGTGCCTGGTGGCAAGGTAGCTTCTTGTTGAGCTTTCGCATCGACCTCAGCCGTAGATTCATCTGGAGACGAGTCCCCTGGGGACTCCTCTGAGCCCGCAGAGTCAACTTGGCTGACTTTTTCTTTCGGGACGTCTTCTTTCTCAACGTCTTCTTTCGGGACGTCTTCTTTCTCAACGTCCCCGAGTGAGTCGCCTTCAACCGCCGGTTGCGCCCAACTCGGAGCAGAAACGAGAGATAGCCCTACGAGCAGCAAGAAAACCAAGGGCAGAGAGAAAGCCAAGGGCAGAGAGAAAACAAAGGGCAGAGCCGTTTTCGATCTCTTTCTCCAAAAACTTGCGCGCATCAGACTACTCTGACTCCTTTCTCAGGCACACGCAATTCAAGGCAAAAAATCTACTTGAAGAGCTGGGCTTTGGGCTCGCGGTGAAGAGCTTCCGAAGGAAGTTTCACGCTGACGAACTGACCGCGATGGTCTGAGCCTAAAGCAGGCAAAATAAGCGTAGAGGTCGGCGCAATCCCCTCGGAGACCAAGACATGGTCAAGGCAAAGACCAAAGCCGCTGAGGGCTGCGGGCCAAGTTCCCCAAGGCGCGCCAACCCTTTGCAACGTGCTTGGTGCGATCAACTTGCTCCATGAGGGGCTTGTCGGGGTCAGGTTAAAATCACCGAGCAAAATCGAGAGTTGTTCAGCCTTCCTCGCACGTAGCAGAGCCTCTTCGATTTGTTGGTTCCTCAATTGCCACGCAACCCGGCCGAGTGGAGGCATGGCGTGAACTAACTCAACTCTCACCGGACCGTCGAAGGTGGAGATGGCGACTTCGATGGAGGGCAGCCCTTCAGAGTTCGTCCGATGAATTTTATGATCGAGAAAAGGAACGCGGCTCAATAGAGCTAAGCCAAAATTGTCCTCTCGCGGAACAGCCACCACCTTCCATGAGGGGAAGGTCGAGCGAATAGCCCCCATCCAATCTTCGTCGACCTCCAAAAGACCGATGATATCGGGCTCTGTCTGCCGCAGACTTTGCAAAAGTCGTACACGAAGAGAATTCTGACGTCGTACATTCTGAAGGGCAATCCGCAGGGAGTCAGCATTGGGCTGGGAGGCAGCATGCAGCGGCAGGGCAATATTCCGCAACGCGAGAGCTTTCTGCTCAACAAGTCGTCCCGAAATCAACACCGGATAAAGGATGAAAAGAACAAGAAGCAGATGACAAAACATCATCAAAAAACGCAGCCTCAAAAGGGCGAGCACTGCCCCAGCCACCAAGAGAGCAGCCAGCTGCAGTTCAAAGGAAGCCGCCAGGTCCAGCCACCAATCGGGACTAACGAATCGACTGAGAAGAATATATCCAAGTCCAAAAAGCGCCAGGTATCGCTCGAACTTCTTCAAGTTACGCCTCTCATCATCCTCGTCACGCTAGCGAATCTAAGAGGCCAAAATCAAACTCAGCCTGAGCAGCGTCCCTGGACCAATTCTTCTAATTCAGAGAGAGAAAAGGGTTTCGACAGAACTGCTCCCGTATAGCTACTCATGAACTCTCGCGCCTCAAGTGTTACCGCTCCTCCCGTCATGATGACGAAGCGCTCTTTGATTTCCGGACGGGTTGCCAGGGCGCGCCGATAGACTTCTGCTCCAGAAATATCGGGAAGACTTAAGTCGCAAAGAATCAGTCCCCAGAATTCATCTGCTAGGATCCGATCTAGACCCGATAGCCCGTCTCCAGCAATCTCAACGTCAAAACTGTCGTCGAGGCCCAACTGAATCGTCTGAGCTAGCAAAGGCTCGTCGTCGATCACGAGGACCCGTGAGTTCAGTGCCTTCATACTTTTCGAAGAGAGTCTCTGCTCAGATTGAGGAGGTTCGTCGTCATTGCCTGCGGGAGGCTGGTCTTCGGGCGAGAGCTGCTGCAACGCCAGGTCGGAGGCTACTGCTTGAGAAGTCGACTCATTCCCCACGGAGAAAGCCTGACCAACATTCGTTTGCTCGCCTCTTCCCTCTGAGGCCAATGAACTCGCCGTCGCCTCTCCTCGTGAAGAAATACCCGCCAGTTGATCTCGAGATTCTAGGTCTACCACTATCTTCCAAGTCCTCCCTCGCTAGTTCAACTCGAATCTCAACGATCGACAAGTAAGAAATTAACCCGCGAGTCGATTGGGGCTCACGAGGAACTCTGGCAAACACCGATTACTGTACAATTGCACCCCTCTTGGCCGAGAGAAAAGCCCTTCTGCCAGAAATCAATGGAGAAAGTATCTTTTTGAGACGGATGACACCTTGACGATCTCTTGAAGCGGACACACGGTGAGCGGGTCGGAAAAGTATCATTGGCGATCTTCGAAAAATTCCTCGCCGCAAAATAGCAACACGGCTCAGCTGTTCACCAACGGAAATTGTATTTTCGCTGAACGGCTTTGATAAAGCGATGAAAGTAGAAAAAGAAGAAGCTGGCGACAACCGTAACGGTTCCTCCGTCACCAAAAAAGCCCGAAAAGCTCGGTCAAAAAAATCGCCGAAGAAGGGCAAGGCCTCCGCGCAAGAGCAGACAGAGCAAGAGCAGACAGAGCAAGAAGCTCAGGACGATATCGAGTTCCTGGATGATGCCGCTCCTGAATTCTCTCCGGAGGGAACCGAGCTCAGCACGAAGCCGAGCGCGAGTCTCGTTACCGTCAAAGACTCCGACTTCAAAAAGCGCGATAGTCTAGCACGGCTTGATCCGCTGCAGGCGTATATGCACGAAGTCCAGCGCCACGCGCTGCTCACTCCAGAAGAAGAAAAATCTCTTGCTCTCAAGTACCACGAGGAAGATGACGTCCAGGCGGCCGCCCAGCTCGTGACGGCCAACCTCCGCCTCGTCGTAAAACTCGCCTACGAGTATCGCCGGGCCTACCGCAATATGATGGACCTCATTCAAGAGGGAAATATGGGTCTGATGCAGGCCGTCAAAAAGTTCGACCCCTACCGCGGCGTGAAGCTCTCCAGCTACGCGGCGTGGTGGATTCGTGCCTACATGCTGCGCTTCATTTTGGCCAATGCCCGCTTGGTGAAGGTGGGCACCACCCAAGCTCAGCGAAAGCTCTTCTTTAACCTCAGCAAAGAAAAAGCAAAGCTCGCAGCAATGGGCATTGAACCCACCAACGAGGAGGTGGCAAAACGCCTGGACGTGACCGAAAAAGAAGTCGACGAAATGGATCGGCGCATGTCACGAAACGATGCCTCACTCGATGTACCGGTCAGCGAAAATGATGGGCGGCAGATTGCCCGAGTCGAGCTGATGCCGGGGGAATCTGAAAACCCCGAGAGCGCAGCCGAATCAGCACAGCTTGGCACAATGATTCGTGAATACCTCGACGAATTCAAAGAAAAACTTGAGGGCAAAGACCTACAAATTTTCGAAGAACGTATGGTCGCAGAAGATCCGCGGACCTTACAAGATCTCGGCAATGAATTTGGAGTTTCAAGAGAGCGGGTGCGGCAACTCGAAGCACGTATTACAAAGAAGCTCCGCGCTTATCTCGCCGAGCACCTCGGTGATGCCGTCGAAATGAGCTAAGAAGTGCTCTCACGATTGAGGGCAGCAACTCTTTCAAAACCGCTTCGCCGATCCGTCACTCAAAATCAAATCGCAATGCTGAGCGTTGGCGAAGGAAAAGGGCATTCTTGACCCCAAGCCTGCGCAGAAAACAGGGCAAATCGAGGAGTAAAATGTTTTTCGCACTCAGCCCCTGCGTCAAAACAAAATCCGACCTATAATCGCAAGCGATTCGTTCATGAGCGTTGAACAGCAAGATAGGTTCGGCTTAGTCGGCCATACGATCGCCGCGACATTCCGAGTGGATGCAGTCGTTGCCGAGGGTGGTTTCGGCGTTGTCTATCGAGCCTATCACCTGCATTTCCGCTCTGCTGTTGCATTGAAGTGTCTCAAGATACCGACTGATCTCTCGGATGCGGAGCGGGGCGACTTCTTGGAACAGTTTCGTTCCGAAGCTGAGGTCATGTTTCGACTCTCCGCCTCGTTGCCCAATATTGTACGCCCTCTCCATGTAGATGCTGTCCAAACAGAGGCCGGCGAATTCGTGCCTTTCATGGCTCTCGAATGGCTCGAAGGAAAAACATTTGAAACCATCATTGAAGAACGCGCCGAAGCCAGTCGTCCGCCCCTCCGTTTGACGGAAGTCGTCTCGTGGCTTTCCCCGGTTGCCTACGCCCTTGACTCGGCTCATCGCTTTGAAGGGCCGGAGGGCTTAATGGCCATTATCCACCGTGATATCAAGCCCGACAACCTATTCCTAACGAACTTGGGCACAGGGAAAATCGTAAAGATTCTGGACTTCGGCATCTCAAAGGTACGCCGAGCCGCGACGCAGCTAGCGGGTCATTATAGCCAAACGAGTGGGCAAGCACCTTTTTCACCGGCCTACGGGGCCCCCGAACAGTGGATACCCAAACGCTACGGGCAAACAGGTCCTTGGACCGACGTCTGGGGGCTCGCTTTGACGCTCGTTGAAATACTCAAAGGCGACGCAGTGATCATCGGCGATCAACAGTCGATGATGGGCACCATCCTCGACCTAGCTCGCCGCCCGACTCCCCAAAATGAGGGAGTGCCTCTACCGGACCATATCAACGCGATCTTTGAGAAAGGCTTGGCCGTTGACCCTCGCTATCGTTATCAAACAGTGAGAGCTTTCTGGGAAGCCTTACTCGCGGCAATCTCCACAGACAAGTCAAAGAGTCAGAGTCAAAGGGACCTCTCGGCCCAACAAAGGCCGGTGAACCCATTTCATTCATCTCTTTCGAGCATTCGCGAGCCCACTCCTTGGAGTGCCCCCGAAACTCTCCCTGAATCGTTACCGTCCATTATCGATGCCCTACCTCCCATGGTTGCTCCAGGGCCTCAAGAAATTCGCGCCACTACCCAGAGCGAAGCTCAGGCTTCCTTGCCGAAAGATCCTCACTCAGGACTCGCTCCAGTCCCAGCCAGTGCGCCTCTCTATAACGAGGAAGATCTAAACATCCCTCGACTCAGCGATAAGGGAGACGATATCTTTGAATTAGAACAGCTCGTTGCCCCAATTCCTCGGCCCCACCAAAAAGAAGACACCGCCCGGCCTTTCCCCTCCAGTCAGCGCACCAGATCAGCTCCACCTTCGTCTGACCGTCATAAAGCAATGATTCGCCTGCATCGCTGGATCGATCACCGCAGCGGCCACGCCCCAGCTTTTCAACCATCCAGTCACGGCAAAGAAGATCCTCAGTCTTCCCGCTACATCATCGCTGACCAGGATTCGCTGGAGCCAGGCTCGGAAGAACCAGGCTCGAAGGCAAGGCGTCGCGTCGAAAAGAAGCCACTGGCCGAGCAGGAACACTCCGGCGACCACAACCCAGAAGCATTGATTGACGACAGTACTGCTCCAGAGACGGTGTCTCCGACCATTTC
>JAKVCH010000136.1 GCA_022447485.1 Polyangiaceae bacterium
GGGGGGCGGGGCGGGGCCGGAATCTGCGACAACGACTTCGGACTGATTTCCTGCGCAGGCCGCGATCAAGAGGCTGGAGAAAATGAATGGCAGCAAATACGTAGGACGGAAGAATGGGAAGATCATTGGCTGAAGTCGCTCGTGTGGGCAATGGGGTGGTTTTGATGGGGCGCTCGGTGCTGCCCTCATTGACAGATATCGCCTAGTTCAGGCGTGGTTCTGCAAACAGAGCCGAGGAAATCGCAATCGTCTGGGCTGCTGCATTCGAGAAGGCAGAGGTTGGTAGATTCCCCTGTATTGAGCGAGACCTCGCCACAGATGGCTTGATAGGGACAATCTGCCCCGCTCGTGCACTCGAGGGAACAGACGCCATCACCAAAATCCGTTCGACAGAAAAGGCCACTGGCGCATTCTTCCTCGACTTCGCATCGGCTTCCCACTCCTCCTTCAATATAAGTTCCCCCAGAGTCGGAACATCCAGAAAGATGCAAAAGGAGAAGGCTGGAGATGAGTATTGAGGTGACCTTCGAAGACATAAAATTCTCTCTTGGTAGGCGATTTCTGATTGAGGTGAGGGCTGTGCCGGATGGCGCTGGCAAAGGTGTCAATGAAGGGTCAAAGCTTTTTGAGATCTGCGATGAGCTCGGCTCGTCGCTTTGCGTCGGTGGAGCGGTAGTAGCCTCGGATCTTTCCATTCCTGTCGACCAGAACGAGATGAGAGCCGTGGGTAATACCTAAGTCTGGTTTTCTTGCGTCAAACTGTCCACTCAACCCGACTTTGAAGTTTTCCTCTGCGACTTGGGCGATATTTTGGAAATCGCCGGTCAAGAGAAGCCATTCATGGGGGGAAGAGCCCTCCGAAAGACCTTGCTTTTTCATGTAGGCCTGGAGCACTTCGGGGGTATCGTTTTCGGGATCGACACTAATGCTTACTGTGCGAATTGGGCTACCGGCTTCGGTTGCTTTTTGCCTGAGGTCTTTCATCGCAGCCATCAAGCGGGGACAGACAGAGGGGCAGCGGGTAAAAAAGAATGCCGCGACGTAGGGGCTGCCCTGCAGGCTGGCTTGAGTGATCGCCCGGCCCTGCTGATCGAGAAATTGAAATTCACCTACCGGGCTCAACTCGGGGAGCGATGCTGCGGGAGAGCTCATCTTTGTCGCCGGCGATTGCTTCGTCTGCTGGTCTTTGGTGGAACGGCAACCATTCATTCCCAGGAGCAGCAAGGCTGAGAGGCAGAAAATCCGAATCGTCATAGCGCGGAGTTTAGGACTTCATTCTTTTGGATCAATTTTTGGCTGATCATTTCTACTCGCCGTAGTGCTTCTTCGCCCGGTTCTGTCTCGCCGTTAAATATTTCCCAGACAACCTGGCGAGCCGCTTCGTTGAAGGGGGTTGGAATCCCTAACTTTTCGCCTTGGGCGACAACTTCACCATTCAGGAAATTGACCGCTGGCTGACGCCCTCTCTCCATTGCCGCTAGCATCGAAGAGCGAAGTTTCCTGTAGCGATTGCCAATGGCCCAGAGCAAGGCATGTTGAGTGGCGTTGTTCAGGCGTCTTCCTTGTTTAGTGGACCGAAATAAATACTCTAGGTCGATACCAGCAACCTTTTCGAGGCGGATTTTTTGTTTTTGAGCGACGCTGACAGCCTCGCTCATGATGGCCATGCCCAATCGTCTAGCTTCTCGTCGTGCAAGGAGGCGGCCCAGGGTTGTGCCGCCGATTGTTCCGAGGGTTGAGACTGCGCAATTCAGGGTGAGTTTACTGAATCGAGCCCCATGAAGGTTTTTCGTGAAGACGACGGGCGCCACCTCTGACAGCACCTGCCAGGCTGCAGTTTGCTCAAGCGTTTTCCTCAGAGCAGGATCGGCTTCAAGTGAACCTAAAATAAAGTTGCCCCGCGATGTCTTGGTATAGAATCCCGGGGTAGACATACGTGCTCCCCAGGTGACGACAGCGCCGAGAATTTTATTCTGAGGGAGCAGCTCTTTGAGACGGCATTCACAGAGTCCATTCGAGAGGCAGACGACCTCGGCGCCTGGTCTCAGCGATTGGCGCAGGGCTCGTGCGACTTCGTCAATTTGTGGCGGTTGAACCGCGATAATTGCGAGGTCGAAATCTTTTGTTGTTGGGCAGTGAGCCGTGACTCGCCATGGCTTCAAAGGGGGACCGACTTCTTTGCCCCCTAAGTTCGGGCTGCTGCTGACCCAGCACTCACGAACTTCTTGATTGGTGGTTGCAATTTGAAAAGCTAGCTTCCGCCGGTGGAGACTTGTTGCCACAACTCCTCCAATGCCCCCACAGCCGACGATGAGGGTTTTGGGCCAATTCCTGGGCAGAGTTCTCCGAACGCGGGGTTCTTGGGGCATAATTCGAGTATTCGAGGCGCGAAGGGGGCGCCTTCACTCTGCTTATATACAAAATTCTCCCCAAAGATCGCCAAGAACTACATTGAAGGGGCGAAAAAAAAATCCATCTCTGGTAGGGTCTGGTCCTCATGAAGATGCGTCGTTTGGGGCCGGATGGCCCTACAGTTAGCGTAATCGGCCTCGGTGGCATGCTTTTATCCATCACCGGTCGGCCACCAAGCGATCAGGCTATGCGTGTGATTCGCATGGCTCTCGACCGTGGAATCACGCTTTTTGACACTTCTGATGCCTATTGTCTCGATGAGCACGATATGGGTCATAATGAGCAAGTCTTGGCTCGGGGGCTGGAAGGACACCGCAATCGAGTGACGCTTGTGTCGACAGTCGGTTTGCGTCGTCCTGGAGGAGCCTGGACCGTCGACAGTGACCCTGAATATTTGACAGAGTCGGTTCATCGCTCGCTGAAGAATCAGGCTGTCGAATGCCTCGATGTGGTCAATCTTTATTCACCGGATCGTCGGGTGCCTTACGAAGAAAGTCTTGGCGCTTTGGCGCGCCTGAAAGAACAGGGAAAGATTCGGTACATCGGCATTTGCAATGCCGATCTTTCGCTGATTCGCCGCGCAGAGACAGTGACGCCAATTCAGGTGATTCAAAATCGTTGGAACCCCCAGCATCGAGAGATCGAACGAGAAGGCGTGCTGGCTCATTGCGTTGAAACCGGAAAAGCCTTGATGGGTTATGCGCCATTTGGAGGCACTCTTGGGGCGCCCACTCTGACTACTCTCGGGAAGTTGAGCGACCAAGCTCGACGTCGTCGTTTGAGCCCTTACCAGCTCGTTCTTTCCTGGATGACGAATAAAGCGCCCGTCACCTTCATCACGCCCGGCGCTCGGCGTCCGGAAAGTGTAGAAGACTCGAGCGGAGCCGGTTCCGTTGACTTCGATTCAGATGCGGTGCGTGCCGTTGAAAATACTCTACCAGCACCATGAGCCTTTTCCCGCTCGCTTTTTGCTTGCGAGTTTTAACCCCCTGTCAGCGAGAGAGCATATTGGTCGGCGGCTAGTGAGCAAGCTGTCCGTTGACTAGCGCTTATTGGTCAGCTGCCAGTGGGTCAGTAGCCAGCTGGTGAGCTGCCCGCTGGTGAGCTGCATGGTTTTCAAAAAATCGCCTGAATCGTGCCTTTTAGGTCGGGGTGGTGGAATTCAAAGCCATCGCTGAGGAGTTTGGTTGGCTTCGCGAATTGCCCCGTTAAAAGTGGTGTTGCCCCTTCTCCGAAGAGTGCTTTCAAAGCGAGAGGTGGCACCGGAAGTCGGCTGGGGCGATGAAAATGACGCCCCAGGGTTGTCATCAATTCTCGATTGCTGACGGGCTGAGGGCTGCAAATATTCACCGGTCCTTGGAGGTGACTCTCGGCACAGTGAATCAATGCCTTGGCTGCATCTTCTCTTGCGATCCAAGAGACACCTTGTTGGCCTGTGCCAATCGGTCCTCCCAGAAATGCTCGAAGCGGGGGCAGGATTTTTGCGAGAGCTCCGCCGTCCTTGTCCAAGACAATGCCCATGCGCGTGTTGACGACGTCAGCTGAAGAGAAGCGCTCCTCGCATTCGGCTGATTCTTGCAAGGTAGGCTGAGATGCCGACTCCCAATCCACACAAAGCTCGGCCAGAAAGTCCCTGCCTACCTCGCTGGTTTCGCTGACAGGATCGTCCTTGGGACGGTCGCCATAGAAGCCTATCCCTGACATTGAGACGAAGCGCTTTTTGATAAAGCCCTCTTCCTGGGCAAGCGCGAGAATGGCTTTCCGTAAAAGGTTGGTCGGATCAAGGCGACTGGCTCGTAGCTCTTCGCGATATTGTGGCGTCCAACGCTGACCCACAACTGGTGCTCCGGCGAGATTGAAGATCCAGCTACTCTTGCGCAATGCGTTTTGGGCTTGCGCAGAGAGCTCGCTCGCGCCGGGTGACCATGCGAGGCAATCAACTCCTGGCGGAAGGGTTGCTCGAGAAGGCTGACGACTGAAGGTGTAGATTTCTCGATGTCCACGCTCTTGTAGAGTTCGAATCAGAGCTTGACCTATGAAGCCAGTTCCTCCACTCACCACGACTGCTTCTTTGCCTTCGGCCATGATTTCAGACTAACTCGCCCGCGCTTTCTGGCAAGGTATTCCCCAGAAATTCCCTGAGTCGACATTTCTTGGAGTTCGATTTAGAACTTTCTCGCTACTATGAGCCTTCAGCATTCCTCTGCCTCTTTTCGTCGGTTTTTTTTCAGCCGGGGCGGTTTGACTCGCTTCGGTCTTGGGGCGATGTTTCTCTTCACCGCGCACCTCGCTCAAGCTGGCGATGAAGAGGGTTCCCAATTGGAGCAAAGCTCCGAGGAACTCAGAGAAGAGAGCAAAAACGAAGGAGCTCTTGAGCAAGAGGTCGACGAGAGCGTAACCGCGGAGTTGACGGAATCTTCAAACGAAAGCTTGAAAGAGCAACCCAATGCTGCAGCCGAGGCTCCCGAGGTTGCAGAAGACGTCAAGATGGTCGGAAATGCCTCCGGTCCTGACTTGGCAGATAAGATGGAGGCAGCGGAGAAAGAGCGTGCGAATGCTGCAGTGCTTTTGCCCGAGGTGCCTTCATTTCGGGTGGAGTTTCGCTCCGTCCCTCTAGGTACGCGAATCTTTTTGGGCGAAAATTTACCAAAAGCGGATGGCTATACCCCGGGGGCTTGGCAAGAGCGCTTGGAGGCGGACGAGTTTATGCAAGTCTGTGAAGCTCCCTGCCAACGGCGCATTTATCCGGGTGAGTATCGCTTTGCCCTGGCACCGGCGGAAGGTGGGCCTGTGGCTGCTCGAGAGGTTCTTTCGATTCATGCCGATACTCTGGTGGAGGGAAAGTATCGCTCCATGCGAGTCCGTCGTATTGCTGGGTGGGTGACCGCAGCAGCATCTCTGGTTGGCGGGGCCGCGATGATGTTTCTAGGTGTGAATGGCTGTGATGGGTCAGATGGAAGTTGCGTCCAAGAAAATCCCTTGGTTTGGGCTGGGGCCGGAGTCTTCTTATTGGGCTTACCCACTGGGATCTGGCTGACCTTGAGCGACGACCAAGTGAGCTTTTCTGCTCAATAGGCAAAAGCTGAACGCCGTTCCTTTTTCTTTCGTCTTTTTGTCAGCTGGCCCGAGGAAAAGACGACGAGATGAAGGCCCATCTGCTTGAATCACCGATATCTTCTTGCTCTTCAGGCTAATTTCCGTCACGCTCCTCGCGGGATCTAATCCCACCTCCTCCCCATTTTTGGCGGAGCCTCGTTGAGGTTTCGGGGGTGAAGGGCTTTCGACGTGGAGAGTGAAGTATTACTTGCGTGTCGTCGTGTCTGGCCGACGTAAATGCCGGGTCGTAACAATTGCAAACGATAACGCAATCGCTCTAGCAGCATAAACTGTTAGGCTGTCCGACCGCGAGATTGTCTTGGTAGCGGAAGGGCATCATCACTAAGGCTGGATCTAGTGAGGAGGCTTTCGATAGCTAGGTTGAGATCAGCGAAAGATAGGCGTCGGCCGAATCCGACAACCCAGTTATTGGGGACACAATAACTACACACGTGAATGAGGGTGATAGGGATCCTTCGCGGACCCGAGTTCGATTCTCGGCGCCTCCAAAAAAAAGACCTCCGATTTTCGGAGGTCTTTTTGGTTTGGGCTCGGAAATTCGCCACAAGCACAGCGTAGCGGCTGAAGAGAAAGCGCTGAGCGGCTGAAGAGAAAGTTCAGCGTAGCGGCTCGCGATAGGGGGTTATTACTCCGAAGTTTCGACTGGGCTTCGTACCACTCGCGCTGGGTGAGATGGGCCGCCTGGTGCGATTCCTAGAAATGCCAGTGAAGGTTCGTCCTCTGGACTATTGGGATCGTTGACTAATTCAAGAGTGGTTACCTCGCGAGCGACGGCTCCGACCACGAAAGACTCAAAGACTTCCGCGGCACCATATTCGACTCGAATATCAAAACGGTTCTGCGCCGGCTCAATATCGATAAAGCCGTCGGTTTTCCAAGAGTCGCCGTCTTCATTACTGTCAAATGTAACGGCAAAATCAGTTTTCACAACGATGCGATTCAGTTCTGCATCGGTGTCGAGCCAGAGTCGAAATGCGGTCTCCTCGCTGAGAGTTCGCGACATCAAAACATCGTCTTGCCTGAAGACGATGGTATCGGTGCGAGCCTCTGCATTACTGATGACTTCCGTTCCATTGGTTGTCGGCGCCTTGGCCCAGATAACGGGAACGGGCCGATCGAGGACTAGGCGGCTACCGAAAAGAGCAGAGTCATAACCATCGGTGCTGGCGGCCTCTAAAAGTGACTCATCGCCGACGAAGATCTGTGGCTCAGCAACGTTGATGATATTGAAATTGTTGGGATTCGCGTCTCCGACACACCCGAGGAAGAAGGTAGAAGCAAAAAGGCTCAGACTTATATAGCGGAGTTGAAACACCTTGAGAATCTACCACGACCTGGGCAAATCATTCAATTCTCTGGCAATAAAGCGCCATTGTTCTGAATCAATTAGCTGCAATTGTTGCCGCTCCCCTGACACTGGGTTCTGGCGCGCCGAGTAGAAAGCGCAATGCGGCAGCGATGGCAGCCGTTGTTTCGCTTGGCGAGGAAGCATAAAAGTCTCGCCACGCATCGACTTTATCCTCCTCGTAGAGCGCCGTCCGTGAGGGGTGACGTCGGAGATGAAGAAGGCGCACAGCGTGCCCAATGATCGCATCCAGATAAAGTGGGTCTGTAATTTTTAGGCTTTGATTCTGTGTGAAAAAACTTGCCAGAACAGAAAGAGCCTCCAGGTTCAGCTGGCGGTACTCCGGGGAAGGGATCTTATTGATCAAATGTTCCAGTAAGAATGCGAACGCTGGTTCTTGGGCGGTCATATCGCTGAGGATCAGGCTGCTTTCAACGTGATTTTTACGCTCGAGTTTATCACCGATCACAAGAGCCGGGACGTGACGAAATGCCCTCCAGACACCGTCGTAGAATTGCGGGCTCCGCCGATCGATAACACCTTGAAATTGGCGCCAGGCTAACCAGCCATTCGGTGGTTCGGAGAGCGCCTCTTGATTAATATCGTCACTCCAGGAGAGAACGTCCTCTGTGCCTTCGGTGTGCAGGTGCTCGAGCTTCTGAGGCAGGCTTTCGAGCTCATGATAACGAGAAAGGACCGTCTCGAGGCGTTTTTGAATTTCCGACGGAGCTTTTTCTACTAGCAGGGCATAAGCCTCAGCGAATGGAA
>JAKVCH010000137.1 GCA_022447485.1 Polyangiaceae bacterium
CCTTGAAGAGCGAACTGACTCTAACGCCTCAGCATCGAGTTCCTCAACAGCTTCGTACGCCTGGTTTTGATCGTCGAGAGAATGCGGCCTGAACCGACTCGAGCTGTCTCGACCAAAGAGCGGATCAGATTGACTCGAAGGCGAGAAGACTTCATCGACGAGGGCATGAAGATCGATGGAGGAGGAGCTGTCCAGGGCTTCACCAACCTCAAGCTCCGGGTCTAACTCGTCTTGCGAGTCACCCACCAAGTCCAAGGGCTCGTTGACGACCGTCTGCTCAGAAAATGCACGGGCTTGGCTGGCGATTAATGACTCACCCGCGGCAAGGTCATCAGAGAGGCTTCGGATACTCTCGGGCGATGCACTACTCACCGGTGCATCGAGCTCTGCAGAGTCAGCAGTCGGGATACGCCCTGGTCTCGAACTCTCAACCTTCTCAAGATCCAAGGATGAAATAGCCAAAGATGGCATCTCATTGGCGAGGGACGGCTCCAGTATCTCCTCTTCATCCAGGCGATGAACGGTGCCGTCACGTCCTCTCAAACGCATCTTTGCACCACACATCTTGCAAGAGATTTTGCCTTTGCGCCCTTGGAGACGCTCCACAACTCGATCTCCCACCTTCATGCGAGCAGAGCACTTTACACAATCGATTACCTGGCCCATTTCAATTCCTCCGTAAGCGAGCGCCTGTCTCCTTCCGATCTTGATGAACGGCAGAAAGCCACCAACCATCAAATTCCGAACTCAAGAATCAGCGCATTCTAGGTAGCCTATTGATCAAACCCGGATTCTTGCAAGGTTAAAAGATTATAATTTTAATAAATTTTGCCTTCTCGGCGTTCTTCATGAAGTGAAATTACAATCAGAGTGAGCTTCCTGAGAATCTTCTGCCCGTCCCAGGTCAAAAGCACCCCGAGGCGCTACCCACCATTTCCTCTGACTGTTACCAAGATAGCTGTGTTTCTCAGCGACCTACCTTCCTGGTTTCTTCTCGCCACGATTCTCCCGATTGGAGCCTGCGTAGGCAGCTTTCTGAATGTAGTGATTTATCGTCTGCCGAAAGGCATGAGCCTAGCTTCGCCGCCATCGACCTGCCCTGCTTGCTCAGCAAGAATACGAGCCACAGATAATATCCCAGTGATAGGTTGGTTAGCTCTGCGTGGAAAGGCTCGCTGTTGTCAAACGCCGATCAGTCCCCGCTACCCGTTGGTTGAACTCGCCGGGCTCCTACTGGCTTGGGCGCTTTACACATTTCGCTACGCTCCCATCGCCGAAACACTGCCCCTCGGCCCGGCCTGTTTTCAATTCTGGATCGAATACGGATTGATTGCCGCTCTTTTCGCCGCAGCAGCGATCGACATGGAGTACATGATCCTACCGGATAGCATCACCCTCGGTGGCGCTCTCCTTGGCCTCGCTACGGCTTATTGGCGTACCGATATCAGTCTCGTTCAATCCGCTATCGGAGGAGCCAGCGGGTTCATCGTCATTTGGCTCCCTTTTATTTGGGGTTATAAAAAACTGCGCGGCTTTGAAGGAATGGGCCTAGGCGATGCGAAGTTACTCCTCCTGGCTGGAACATTTTTTGGACTCTCGGGAGTGTTTTTTACCCTATTCGCCGGAGCTTTGCAGGGAACCCTCGTGACGGGAATCCTCTTACTCACCCAGGGAAAAATTGAAGAACCCCAAGCTGTTACAGAGGAAAGAGAGGAGCTCCGCCAAGCAATCGAAGATGCCGAAGGCCAGGAAAAGGCCGAATTGCAGGCTCTCCTTGATGCCGATCCCCTGGGAGTTGCTCCTGAGGAATTCACGGGCGGGACTCGCGTGGCATTCGGCCCCTTTCTCTGTCTGGCTTTGATTGAGTTCACAATATTCTACGAACCAATTCATCTCGCCATCGAGATGTGGCTCCTCGGAGGGGGGCTTTGAAAGTCCTCACGCACCAGCTCAGAAGAAACCGGCTCAGAAGAGACCGACTCTCCTCGGCGCTGTTGGTTTTGCTCGGCTGCATCAACCTGCTGTCATGCGCTCAATCTCTCCCTCTCGTACCTACCGGACCTTTTCCAGAGGACACAGAAAGTATTCGCGTACAATCGCTGCCTCCCCCACCGAAGGCCCAGACCATACCGCTCCAACACTCTTCACAATGTCGATGGCTCGATGGATCCTGGGACACAAACGGGAGAGCGTGGAAATGGCGCCCTGGCTCCTGGGTAAAGCCGGTAAAAGGTTGCTACTACGCTGAGTCCCAAGCATCCTATGAGACAACAGAAGCAGGGCTCACTCTTCGGTATAGGCGTGGCAGGTGGCTTAACCAGAAGACGACCGAGGAATGCACCCCAGCGCCTCCCTGCAGCCCCAACGCCACAACTGATTAGGCTCGCGCTCTCGCCCGAGCGTTTTTCTCGGCCGCCCCCGACACCAATCGAATGAGCACCGGAGTCAAAAGCGGTGTCGGCGAAAATAGTTCGCGATTTTGAGTGAGGAGAAGAGGAAAGGTGCGAAGCCAACTTCGCTCCATAAGATACCGAATTTACTGATAATTTTTATTTATGTTCATTAATGGAAGCAAATATTCAAGCTGCAGTGTGATTTTTTAATCAGAAATAACTCGTTCTGCCAGCAGAAAGTCGCTCTTCCATTGGACAACCACCCCGATCCACCTCTAAGTGGCCATCTGCTCTCTTGAACTCAATTCAAAGCGGGCGCATCAGCTCGATTCAAAGCGGGCGCATCAGCTCGATTCAAAGCGGGCACATCAGAACGACTCTCACGGCCCTCTCGACAATCTCTATTTTGGCGGAAGACCGCATCCCCCACCTGAAATAATTTTATGACTCCTCATGTAAACGACCTTGTCGAATTTGACGATCGCTCGCTCAAGAGCAAATGGGCTGGGAAGAAAGTTCCCATGGCTGCTGTGTATGAAGCCTACATCGAAGGCAAGATCGACATCACTCCCGATAAGTGGGAAGAGCTCTTCGATACTCGTACGCAAACGATGACCTTCAATCTGCACGAGTCGCATATTAAGTGGGCCATCACTAACTACCTGCCCAAGGTAGCGATTCACTCGAAAAAGCAAGATAAAGAGGTTGTCGGCGAACACTACAATCGTGGCAATGACTTCTTTGGGTGGTTTCTCGGCGAGGCAATGGTTTACACGGCGGCTTCCTACGAAACTCCGGAAATGAGCTTGGAAGAAGCCCAGTACCGTAAAATTGACCGAGTTTGCGAAAAGCTGCAGCTGAAAGAAAACGAAAGCCTACTCGATATTGGCTGCGGCTGGGGCACATTCACAGCTCGCTCTGCCCGGGAATTTAAGTCGAATAGCTACGGCGTTTGCCTGGCTCAAGAGCAGGTCGACTTCGGCACCCAGCGCATCAAGGACTACGACGTAGTGGATCGTGCTCGGGTTGAAGTTTGCGACTATCGCAATATCCAAGGTCAATTCGATAAGATCGTCTCTCTCGAAATGGTCGAGCATGTCGGCATCAAGAACCTCGCCGTCTACTACGAGAAGGTACATAGCCTGCTTAAAGATGAGGGCCTATTCCTGATGTCATGGACCGGTATCCGTGATCTCTATAATCCCCAAAACCCGCTGACCGCATTCAGTCTGCGCGGCGAAGACCTGATCTGGGGGCTCTTCATGAACCGCTACATCTTCGAGGGCGCAGACGCCAGCCTGACTCTATCGAGTATGGTACGAGGAGCTGAAGAGGCCGGCTTTGAAGTTGCTGATGTAGAGAACATGAGTGCTCATTATGTCATCACCCTTCGTCAATGGCGCGACCTTTGGGTTCAAAATAAGGAAGAAGTGCTCAAGGTCTATGGCGAGCGCTGGTACCGACTTTGGAAATTCTTCTTGCATTGGTCCGCCTTAATCGGTGAACAAGGCTCAGCTTTCAACTATCAGATCCTCTTCCACAAGAATCACGATAGCTACAATCGACGTAAACTCTTCTTCGACTGCAAAAGCTGGCGTTGAGAGCCCCGCGGGTCTCTCTCACCCAAGGCAGAAAAAATCGAAAGAAGGTCGTCTGAGTTAACTCAGGCGACCTTTTTCATTCCATGGGGACCAGAAAAGCAGGGCCAAGGTGGAGCGCGTCGACGAGCAGGCGGCTTCGATTGGCTCTCTTCAAGAATGCATTTCTCAGATTGCCCTGCCAACTCACCCCATGATAGGCGGGCCTATGGAGGAAAATCAGCCTCAAGAAGCTTGGACGATAGGGCGCATCATCGCCTGGGCGAGTGCCGATTTTCAAAAGCGAAAGATTGAGTCACCCCGGCTCGAAGTAGAACTACTCCTCTGCCATCTACTGGGAATTGATCGCGTAAAGCTCTTACTCGAACATCATCGCCCTCTCGACCAGACTGAGCTTGCCGCATTCAAGTCATTGCTAACTAGGCGCCGACAAGGCGAACCTTCAGCCTACCTACTCGGTGAAAAAGAATTCTACGGACACCTCTTCAAAGTAGACGATAGAGTATTAATCCCTCGCCCCGATACAGAAATTCTCGTCGATGTCATCTTAGAAAAAACCGCCCACCGTAAACTCGACGGGCGGGCCTTGGACCTCTGCACGGGCAGTGGCTGTATTGCCATTAGCTTTGCCAAGGAGCGTCCGACCTGGCGCATCACGGGAACAGATAAAGATCCGGAAGTCCTCCAGCTCGCCCAGGAAAATGCCCTGCGACTAGGTGCCGCCTGGGGCCTGCATTGGTACGAAGGCGATTTATTTCAAGCCCTACCTGAAGGCTCCAAATTTGAAGTCATTGCATCTAATCCTCCTTATATTCCTCCGAAAGAAATTGAATTACTGCAAACTGAGGTAAAAGACTTCGAGCCGCGGCTTGCCCTGGATGGTGGTGAAGATGGCCTTGAGTTTTATCGGAAGATTTCCAGAAGCGCTTCGACTTACCTGGTACGCGGCGGTGTCATCGCCCTAGAAGTTGGTGCAGGCCAAGCCGATGATGTCAGTGAGTTGCTCGAAAAGGCCGGCTTTCAACAAGTCGAAAAGTACCGCGATTACGGGGGCCACGAACGAGTTGTCTGTGCCCGGGCTCTCAGTTGAATTCGCGATTTTGTCATAAATTGGGCCAAGCTGGCTTATTTCTGGCAGGGCTGCACTATGGGACGAGAGAGCTCACTCTATCGCTACGGCGCCTTATTCTGCCTCGGCTGGCAACTCATCGGCTGTGAGGACAAGGGCCCAGCGCTGTCACTCACCTCCAGTAGCGATGTAGCGAGTGCCCCAGACCTGGAACTACTCGACGATTCGGATGCTCGTTTGGGGGCCCTCACGGCCCAAGTAACTATCCACTCCGCAGTCAGTCAATCTAGCCCTATTTTGGGCTACCTCCGGGCTGGTGCCCAGGTGAAACGAAGTGAAAATTTCGTCGAAAACTCTGATTGTATTACGGGCTGGTACGCCATCGCACCGCGGGGATACGTATGCACTGAAAAATTGGCCACGACCGATCTGAAGCATCCAACTCTCCGAGCCATGTCCTTACAGCCTCGTCTCGATCAGGCTTTACCCTGGGTCTACGCACGAACAACGAAGGTGACGGCTCTTTTCCGAAAATCGGAACGCAAGGGAGTTGAGCTCAGCGGTCGTATTCCCCGCTCAACGGTGATGGCAATCATCGGGTCTTGGACAGCACCAGATGAATCACGGGAACCCCAGCGGCTTGGGCTTCGTACGGATGGGCACTTTGTTCGAGCGGATGATTTGAAAGCAGCTTCGGGAAGTAAATTTTCCGGAATCACTTTAGAAGATCCCAAGGACCTTCCAGTCGCCTTTATTGTCAAACCAGCGGTCTATCGCTGGAAGATCGACGACACGGTCTCCCGCGGCAAAAAACTCCAATTTCACGAGAAGCTCAAGCTCACAGGACGTTCAAAAAAACGAGGAAAAGAACGCTATTGGGCTACATCCGATGGCGATTGGGTGCGTCATCAAGATGCAACAGTCATCCGTCGAAGGTTCGAATTTCCTGACTTTGTTACTCCGTCAACTCGCTGGCTCGACATCAGTATCATCACAGGCTCGATGACCGCTTACGAAGGCGAACGTCCTGTGTACACAACTCTCGTCAGCGTCGGTCGTGATCGATTGGGCGACCCCGAAACATCGGCTTCGACAGCCCGCGGTATCTTTAAGATACGAAGTCGTCATATCTCGCGCCCGACAGCCGAAAGCGCAGACGCTCTTCTCGATGCACCCTGGGCCCTCGAATTAGAGAATGGACAATGGCTTCATGCAACGCCACGCCATGACCGCTTCGGCATCGAAAACAGCGACGGCGCCATTGAAGTCGCTCCCAAGGATGGGGCTCATCTCTTTGGGTGGCTCGGCGAAACTCTGCCTCAGGGATGGCATGGCGAAGTTCTGCTCGACTCAGAAAGCACACCGCGGATCGTTGTGCGCAAGTAGCGCCTCTTCCCGGATTTCTCGCTCAGGAAGATTTGGCGGGCGAGTCCTCTGCAGCCCCCCGCGAAGCAGCACGCTTTTCCTCTTTGCCATCAAAAACTTGAAGAATTTGCTGAAGAAAAGAAAAAGTTCCGCTCAGCCCTTCCGTGATATTATTCACCACCTGGCGAATTTTCCGAATATCTTGGCCAAACTCTCTCAATTCCTCGCGCGTATCCTCAAAGTCTTCGGCGAGGGATTCCGCACTCAAATTTCGAGCTTGGCGCGCCAGATCTTCGGCTTGGCTCAGGGGAGCCTCGCGGAGAGCTAGTTTTACTAGAATACCGGCAACAATAAGATCCGCGCTCACAACCACTGCTCCAGCTACCAGCGAGTCGAACTTCTCGCGAAAGACTTGAAACGCGGAGAAATTCAAAACCGTGATCCCCAGCAGAGCAAAGACCAAGGCCAACGAAACGAGCAGGGCAGCGCGAGAAACTCGACGCAGTCTCAGCTGCAAAAGCGCAGACTCTGCCCGTAGAATAAATTGAATCTTTTTTAGAGTCGCAGGAGACATGATTACCTTCGAGAGAGAATTTTAGCTGCAACGAAACCAAGGGCGAAGGCGACCAATAGGGGTCGGGGCCGTGATTCCTTCATTTCTTGACCAAGCTCTTTGACCACAGTCTGCACCTGGGAACTGGCTTGGCCGAAATCGACGTTTTCTGCCAATTGTTCCACGAATTCGCCGGCGCGAAGCAAAGGGGACTCCTTCGCCTCGCTAGATTCAGGAGGCCCACTTTGAGCCTTCTTCATCTCTTCTACTTCGGCCCTTAATTGAGCAATCTCTTGTTCAAGTTTCGATTCAGTCATGACCACAATCCCAATAAATTTTGCTCTTTGCCTCTAAATCTTAGAAGCCTCGAGCAACAATCGAATTTTGCCGGAGTCTCGTGGCAAAGGGCCAAGTTCTAGGAGAAATGATTCGAAGTCTGGTATCGAACGAATCATGCGAATGCATATTATAGGCGTTGCTGGTACGGCGATGGGCTCCCTCGCGGGCTTATTGAAAAACTTAGGGCATCAGGTGTCAGGAAGCGATCGCCACTTCTACCCCCCGATGGGACCAGCCTTAGAAGAGTGGGGCATCGACCTGAAGCAGGGTTTTTCTCGAAAGCATATTGAAGAAGTTGCCGAGCAGCTCGACGCTGTAATTG
>JAKVCH010000138.1 GCA_022447485.1 Polyangiaceae bacterium
GACCGGGTGTATTCGGACATTGGTCCTCGAGGTCGGGTACTTGATCGCCGTCGTTATCTAGGTCCGGACAACCATCCTTGTCTTCGTAGCCGTCGGGGTCTTCTCCCTCGAGAGCGCAGTTATCGTCGACGTCGAGCACGCCGTCTAGGTCGTTATCGGCATCAGGACAGCCGTCGTTATCAAGATAGCCGTCGATATCCTCGGCTTCGATCACGCAGGGGTCTTTTGAGTCGGTGATTCCATCACCATCCGTATCTGGATCGTCCGGGCAGCCGTCGAGATCTTCATAGCCGTTGAAGTTTTCGGGCTGGTCGACACAGCGATCGTCCGGATCAAGAAAGCCATCGCCATCTCTATCCCCAGGCGCAGGCTTGGGTGGAGCAACAACAGCGATCACCTCTTTTTCCGTGCAAAATTGCGGTGGCGACTGAAGGTGAGCGGCCTCCGCGTTGAGCTCAGCTCGACGCATATGGTCTTCGGCTGCAGCGAGAGAACCCTCACTTAACTCTAATTCAGCAAATTCCAGATAAGCGCGAGTTAATGCTAACTCTCGCGGGGTGCATTGCTGGGCTCCGTTTCTCTCGGCAGCATCCGCTAATTCACGAGTTGCGCTCAGCCGCCCTCTGAGGGCAGAGACCTGAGAGCAGCCAGTCGCACTGAAAAGAAATCCCGCGCCCAGAAGAGTAGCAATGACTTTTCGAGCGAATCGTAGCTTCCTTGCGGCAGGATACCCAAGGTACGATAGAGAGGAGTTGGCGTTCATCGCGCAGCTTCCTCGCGATCACGGCGACGGGCCTCTCGGGACTTTTCGATGGCGATTTTTGCCAGTTTATCTGCTTCTTCTGCGAGAGCTGCGGCATTGCCGTACTCCGCATGGGCAGCTTGGGAGCGGGCCTCGATGATACGTGCCTGAGCACCGTAGTACTCGTAGGGCGCAAACTGCTCAGCCCCCAGGTTCTTTGCCTCCTCAAACGAATCACGAGCTGAGTTGGCTTGCACTGCGTAGAGTGTATTTCCACAACCCACGAGCCCCAGCCAACCCAGGAAGATGAGTCGGCGAAGCGGAAGTCTGATTCTCATTTTCGACGAGCTGAATGCTGTGAAGAGAATTTTTGAGGCGGGCCTGTTCAAGATTCATTCTTTCAGCCGCAGAGGAGCCTCTGCGGGAAACGCCGGAAAACTAGCTGGCTCCCTTAGCTCTCGTCAATATTCGGTTTTAGTCAGGGCGCATTTGATTCCTACTTTTAACTACATGTAGGATAAAACAGGGACCGGTATGGCAAACCAATTCTAATGAAATTTTATTATTGTTCTCTGCTCAAAAAAACAGCGAGCCTTGAGAGCTCGCTGTCATTGAATGATCATCCAGAGTTTGGTCTCTTGAAGGTTGTGATGATGGCTCTGCCCTCAGCCAAAACGTCTGCGCGTCGAATGACGTTCCAAGAAATTCCGCTCGCTCTGCGTTGACTTCATGCAAGGGTGTTCAACCGAAAAGAGCGCAAGTGTTATCGGGTCCGTCAATGATGGCGAAATGATTGAAGGCTCGTGAAGGCTCGCGCACTTAAAGGCGTCGGTAGACTCCCACCACCTTGCCCAAAAGCATCGTGGGCTTGAAGTCGACGGCGCGCACGAGGATTGGAGCCATTTCGCTATTCGCAGGCTGGAACCGGATGTACTCGCGTTCGGGGTAGTAGTATTTACAAGTTGCCTCATCGCCAATCAGCGCCACAACGATATCGCCTCTTTCAGCCGTGGGCTGCTTGCGGACGAAAATATAGTCGCCGTTGAGAATGCCGGCTTCAATCATGGAATCGCCTTGAATCTTAAGCCCGAAGACGTCGTGCCCACCTTTGACCATCATGCGATCGACCTGCACGGTGTCGATGACATTCTCTTCTGCCAGGATGGGGAGCCCCGCTGCCACTCGACCCAGAACCTGGATGGAGACGGTTTCATCATTGCTCGGCGCTTCTTCGGCAGACTCTTCTTCGCCGACGAGACGCAAGGCTCGACTCTTCATATCCTCGCGACGTAGATACCCTTTGCGCTCCAGAGCTCGAAGGTGATCATTCACGCCGTTGGTGGAGCGAATCCCCATATGTTCGCCGATTTCTCGTAAGGTTGGCGGATAGCCGCGTTCTCGAATAGAGGCGCGGATGAAGTCGAGAGTTTGCTCTTGGCGTTTCGTGAGACCTTGCATGGTCTCGCTAATTTACTGAACAGGTGTCAGGCCGTCAAAATTTTGCACTTGATTTTTTATCAAAAATTTGGATCAGGATCCGATTCGCCTTGGATTCAGCTACTTTGATCGAAAAAAAAAATCGCCAATAATCGTCTGGGCTGCGGGCCGAGTCTAGAATTTATTGGAAGTGGAGAGGAATGTCAGTTTGTCGTTCGTTTCACGCAGCCGTTTGAGGAGCATGCGCACAATCGACCAAAGTACTTCGTAAGCCAATTCCTTATTTAAGAAGAGCAAGTCGTCGAAGGAGTCTCTGGAAATAGATAAAAGTCGGCAGCTTGAGTGGACATTAGCGTCAGCTGAGCGTGGTGACTCATCGAGCAAAGCCATCTCGCCAAAGACTTGCCCCGGGCCTAGCACTGCCAGGGCTTCTTCTCCCATTCCAGGAACTTCGCGGCTGATGCGTACTTTGCCCTCAAGAATGAGGTAGAGCTTGTCTCCCGGATCGCCGTGCCGAAATATTTTGGTGCCAAGCTTGAATTCTTCTTCGTTGGCAATACGGGCTACCAATTCGAGAGCAGGACGTTTGAGTCCAGAAAATATCTGAACGCCTTGAAGTTGATCAATTTGAGTCGTCATGCTCGCAGGAGCATAACCTGAGCGCGGCTCGAGAGAGAAAAGAAATACAAATTCTTCAGCTGTTGAATGCTTTGATTCGTCTACTCAGCGCGTGAATCGAACGTTAAAGGGCGGTGTCGAGGTCGTGATGGGGTTTCCACTTCTGTCGCGACCGGCCGTATATTTCCATCGTTGGGCGCAGCGCCGCGCCTGACGGGCGAACCCAAATCCTGGGTCGCTGAGAATGTTGACAGATTGAGCCCTGCCGTCTGTGCCCACAACCACAATCATGCGGACGACACCGTTATCTCGTTGCTCGGCATTCGCCTCGGCCGGGAAAGGACAATTGCCTGTCGTGCGGGGAATCCCGGCAGATCGTGCCTGACTTTTGGCATTTTTCGGCGCACCCGGAGTCTTCCCGGTACCGCCAGCAACTCCCCCGCTGCGAGCGTTCGGGTTGCGCACTGCTTTCTTCGCCGTGCCGGTGGATGATGTGATACCACCAGCGAAGCGCGATCCTGTTCCGGTAATGAACCCCTGGTCGGTGAGGTCGAGGGGCTCGCTTGGGTCTGGCTCTGCTGTCAGCAAGCGGCCGGCTTCGGCTGCTTCAGGTGGAGCTGTTTCGGTCGTATCACTCGCCGGGGTTTCCGTGCTCTCAGGCTCAATCACTGGTTGAGGCTTGGGTGGCGTTGGCTCCGGTTCCGGTTCCGGCTCTGGCTCTGGCTCCGGCTCCGGCTCTGGCTCCGGCTCGGGTTCCGGCTCCGGTTGTGGCTCTGGCTCGGAATCGATTTCCAGCGAGATACTGAGCCGTTCGTCGACAGCCTCTTGCGTCAGTCGAATCAAGGCAGTGGCTCTTCCTTGCTCAATGCTCGCTGCTCCGAAGACTCCTAAGTGAAGAAAAATGGCCAGGAAAAGGGCACCCCATAAAATGAGTGTTTCCCGGTTCGATTGCAGAGTCGCCATCGATCCGAAGATGCCATTGAGAGGCGGAGACTGTTGATGGTTGAGGGTGCAAGAAGACATTGGAAGCGCTTTTTTGGGGGCGCGGAGGGAAAGTAATCTTAAGTAAAAGTCAATGGTTCAAGTGGCTTGTTGGAAACGTGGCAGTGTCGCTTCCGAATGGACTCAGCCTTAGCAGCATTTCCCTAAGGTGCAGCCTTTGCGGGACTAGATGCTTCGGAGGGAGTCGAGTCCTCCTGCGGTGTGTCTGTCCCCGGGCTCACAGCGAAAGCAATTTTCGAAATTTTCGCTTTTTTCAAGACGTCTAAAACATGAATGACTCGACCGTGCTCGACTTTTGAGTCAGCTCGAATCACCGCTCTGAGCTCGGGTGTTTCTGTGATCGCCGCTTGGGCGAGCGAGCGAATCTGAGCGTCTCCCGCAACTTTCTCTGAGTCGACCATGGTGGTTCCATCAGCCCCAAGTTCAACACTAAAGACTGTTTTCAACGACTTTCCGCTCGACGCCTTTGGAAGGTCCATCGGCATTCCTTGAGCATGAATGATCCTTGCGGTCACCATAAAGATAATCAGCAGAACCAGCACCACATCCACCAAGGGAGTGACGTTGATCCCCGAGATCATTCCGTCGTCGTCACTGCTTGCACCGCCAGCCACGACTTAGCCCTTCACTTTTGGTCGGGGAGCGCCTTCGCCGACGAGGTAAGAGAGAAGCACTCGGCTGAGAGCCTCTGTATTGGCCAAAATAGCCTTGGAGTGTCGCATGTAGAAGTAGAAAGCGACAACAGCAGGGATGGCTACGGCTAGACCCACGGCTGTAGCGACAAGCGCCTCTGCAATCGCGGCCATCACTTCTTGCGGCGCAGCCGTGGCCGCTTGGGCCTCTGCTGCTCCTTCGCTGGAAAGTCCTTCGAAGGCCTTCACGACGCCAATCACGGTACCGAATAGTCCGATGAACGGTGCATTATTTCCTAGGGTTCCGAGGTAAGCGAGACGTCGCTCCAAGCGAATTTTTTCGAGCGCTTTCGCGCCTTCAATTGCCTCCTCGGCAGATTTCGGGCCACGGTCGGCTTCAGCTAGCCCGGCCAGAACAACTTTCGCATCAGCGCTGGGAGATTGATTGAGAAGCTTTTTCGCCTCGTCAAAATCATCCTTGCGCAGGGCGTCTCGGAGTTTTTGAGCGAGGAGCGCTAAGTCATCCCGGAGTGAGATGTAGAACCAGGCTCGCTCCAGCATAATTGCTACTGAGACGACGCTGAGCCCGATCATGAGCCACATTACCCAGGCTGCCCCGAAATTCGTCATCAACCGCTGGAGCCATTCAACTAGATGCATTTTCTTCCTCTTTAAGCCTCAAGGACTTGCTATTTCATTCGCTTATGCTGGGACCCAGCACGGCCCGAGCGCTAGCATAGAATGCCTGCGATAGCTCGGGGCAGATTAGAATCACGGTCGATTTTACTACCTAGGCAGAACCCGTGAGTCGAAGTTTTATTCCTATTCATATCTATTTTCGCCAAATTTCGTGGAGTTCGGTCAGTTCGAATCTGCTCGCGTTCGCTTCGAGCTGTGGATAAGCTATTTAAATGAGCCTTCCAATCTCGATTTGGACTACCGGGGCGCCGGTTCCCGAAGCTGCCAGAAAAAGAGGACTTTTCTTCGAAATGATCTCGGCCGGGCTGAGTGCTGGTTGGTCAGGTGAGATGGTTGATTTGAACTGTGAGGACCCCGACGTCTTTTTTCCTGCGCCTGGAGAAGTGAGCGGACTGGTCATTTCTGGTTCACCTGCACGCATCGGAGATCAGGAGCCCTGGATGCAGCGCACCCAGGCTGAGCTACGGCGCTTTGCTGATGCTGGCGTTCCTATTCTCGGAATCTGCTTTGGTCATCAGTTGTTGGGGCGCGCGCTTGGAGGCCGCACCGGACCCAACCCCCAGGGCCGTGAAATAGGAACACCGCTCTACGAACCCATTGCTGAAGACGCCTATTTTGACCAGGCCATCGCCTCACTCGAGGGTCCGGCATCACTACATGTAGTCATGACTCACCTAGATAGTGTGCTGGAGGCTCCTGCTGGGGCTGTTACTTTGGGTCGTACTCAGCTCGAAAAGAATGCGGCCCTACGCTTTCGAGATCGGGTTTGGGGGGTTCAATTTCATCCAGAAATGGATGCCGAACTGATTGGCTGCTACCTCCGGGCTCGGCGAAATGACATCGAAGCGGAAGGGTTGAATGTCGATGAATTATTGGCAGATCGTCGTGAAGCGCCTTTCGGCGCAGCCTTACTTCGTGAATTCGGGCAGATTTGCGAGCAGTCGCAGGTCGCTAAGTCGTGACCTAGGCATCAGTTTAAGCTAAGGCGCCTGCGCCATGGGTTTTTCATGTGGAGTCGTCGGTCTTCCCAATGTGGGAAAAAGTACAACCTTTAATTCGCTTTCGAGCGCCAAGGCGGAAGCGCAAAACTTTCCGTTTTGTACGATTGAGCCAAACGTGGGGGTCGTTCCTGTCCCCGATGCGCGTTTGAAGCAATTGGCTGAAATATATAAAACGCAATCTGAAGTGCCGACCAGCATTCGCTTCGTCGATATTGCTGGGCTGGTGCGAGGCGCATCAAAAGGTGAAGGCTTAGGCAATCAATTCTTATCTCATATTCGCGAAGTCGATGCGATTGCCCATGTCGTTCGCTGTTTCGAAGATGAGAACATCACCCATGTCGACGGGAAAATTGATCCCGTCTCGGATGTCGAGACAATTCATACTGAATTGGTTTTGAAAGACCTCGATACCGTGCAAAAGCGTCATGAAAAGGCTCAGCGCCAGAGCAAAGGAGGCGATGCGAAAGAGAAGCTTGCCGTCACGCTTTTTGCGGAAATGATTGAGCATTTAGATGGGGGAAAACCAGTAAGAAGCTTCGATTTAAACCAAGACGAAAAGAAGGCAGAGCTGGTTGATGAGCTGCAGCTTCTCACCGCCAAGCCAACTTTCTATGTTGCCAACCTTGATGAAGCTTCGATTGGTGAGCCTGAACAGAATGCCCATTACCAAGCCCTAGTAAAATATGCTCAGGACGAAGGTGCAGATGTTGTGCCTATTTGTGCTGCGTTGGAAGAGCAGATTGCTGAACTGGACCCAGAGGATCGTCCTGAATTTCTCGAAAGCGCAGGACTGAAAGAGCCCGGTCTTCATCGCGTGATTCGTACTGGCTATGAGCTTTTGGGCCTGATTACTTTCTTAACTGCTGGTGAGAAAGAATGTCGCGCCTGGACAGTTCGCCGCGGCGCGACCGCGCCCCAAGCAGCAGGTGTGATTCACACAGACTTTGAAAGGGGCTTTATTAAAGCAGAGGTGATCTGGTGGGAAGACCTTGTGGAGTTGGGCAGTGAGAGCAAATGCAAAGAGGCGGGCAAGCTCGGTATCGAAGGCAAAGAGTATCAAGTGCGCGATGGTGATGTGATTCACTTTCGCTTCAATGTTTGAGAATTAAGCTGAAAGAAAAAGGGCCTGTCGCATTTGCGATGGGCCCTTTTTCTTTCTGATGATTCTGCTGCTTGTCGTGTTAGACGTTGAGTGCTGCAATAAAAAGAGCTGCAGCGATAACGAAGAGCAATAGAATGATGAGAATCATCATTCTATTAGAATGATTCGTGGCAGGCGGTGAAGCTACAGGTCGACGTGCGGCCTCTTGAGTCATCTGCGGCATTTCAACCTGTGGCGTTTGAACCTGTGGCACCTGCACTTGCGGCGTTTGAATTCGCGGAGTTTGAATCTCTGGAGTCCGAACAGGTGG
>JAKVCH010000139.1 GCA_022447485.1 Polyangiaceae bacterium
GACGAGCCGCCGCCATCGGACGAGCCACCGCTACCCTGGCTCGCCCCGTCGCCCTCGGACGAGCCACCGCCGCTACCGTCTATTGAGTCGGCCTCCGCGCTGCCGATCTCTTCCGCCCTTGTGGTTGACGGAGGCTGCATCGCAAGCGGTGCACCTACCGCGCTCTGGTTAGTGGTGCCACTCTCGGGCCCATTGGAGTTACCTTCGCCATTCGCCGTTCCTGGTTCGCTCACTTCTGCGACAGCGCCGTCGGTTCCATTCAGGGAATCGCCGTCACGCTGGGCTTCGGACTCCTCTTCCGGAAAACAGGCTATGAGCCCGCCCAACCCGCACACAAGCACCCCAATAAAACCAAAGTACTTAGACTGAACTCGAAGCATATTTCCCCTTTTCAAGCGTTGAACCCGAATTGTACGCCAAGACAGCCTGGTCAACGGTTGCTGTGGTAGGGTGGCGAATCTAGAGTCACGAAACAAGCCTGAGAACTCGAGTTACTGAGCAAATTCATCAGGAAAATCGGCAATTTTTTAATGATGAAAGACATTTACTCTCTCCTGCAAACGAACAGAGGCACACCCGCGCACAAATGACTCATCGCGATCTCACCTTACCAACTCTCGATATCGAATGGCTCCGCCGGAGCCCTGACTTTTTTCGAACTTCACCGCAGTTACCGCTGGTCACGCAAAAAGAACGCCAGGCACTTCCCTCCTTCACCACATCGCTTTCGCTCACGCCAGAAGAGCTAGCTGGCGCAATTGGGCGCAGTGGCCGCTGGGCAGAGCTCTTGTGGGGACGCTATCTCCAGACCCTCCGGACGCCTGGGCTCCACCTGGGGCTTCAATTACACCACGAAGGGCGCACTCTCGGTGAGTTCGATGCCTTAATCAGGCTCGACCACCGCTGGGAATCCTGGGAGCTGTCAGTCAAGCGTTATCGCCTTGCCGGAGACGACCCCTCGAGCCCAAAAAGCTGGATCGGACCAAACGGACGGGAAACCCCCGATAAGAAGTACGAACACCTAAAGAACCACCAACTCGCCCTCGCTCAATCGCCCATCGCCCAAGAAGCTTTGCGTACGAAAGGCATTGAGCACGTCACCAAGGCTCGAGCGTGGGTTTGCGGGCGCCTTTTCTGGCCTCTCGAACGCTATCAGGAAGAGCGCGGCGTACCTCCGCATCTCCAGCTCCCCCGCGAAGACGAATTCTTAAGCTGCGGCTACAGCATTCAGCGAGCGAATCTGGAACGAATCGACATTTTCCAGGGCCTCCCATCCAGCGCTCGCGCAGAGGCACAATTCTTGGTTCTCGGGCGAACCTCTCTCTTTGCTCCGCGACGCTACCCCAGAGAGATGCGCACCCTGGCTCTTGATGAATTACCTCTGCAACAAACACCAAAACAGGGAGCAGAGGTCGCCCTCTTACTCCCTGTTGGTGCTGAGCTCATCGAGGCGCGACGCCTCTGGCTCCTTGGGTAGCTGATTATTCGACGATGAATTTACCCTGCATCATCGAATAATGGCCGGGAAAGGAACAGAGAAAGTCGTAGGTTCCTGGCGCTGGAGCATCGAAAGTCACCGACGCCCGGCGACCACCGCCGACAACCCGGGTGGAGGCGATCACGTCATCGACTCGCGGAATATAATCCGTCGCGCCGGCGGTCATGGCATCGGTGGCAAATTGCTTCATGTCGACACCTGGCTTGAGAAGCACAAAGTTATGACCCATGACCTCAGCTCCGAGCTTACCGACATGCTTCAGGTAAACTTTTACTTTTGAACCAGCCTTGACGCGGATCTCTTTGGCGTTGAACTTCATGTCGTCGCTCGCCTCCAGGTGCACCACGTTTTTTTCGGCGATTAACACGCCATCGGGCGATGGGGTCGCTGCGGCAGCTTCTGTTTTAGCAGCGGCCACTTTTGGGCCGGTCTCCGCAGCAGCCGGCTTTGCCTCAGCGCTTGGAGCTTCCTTTTCCTTCGAAGCGGCAGGGGTACATGCCGTGACGCCCAAAAGGGCACAGGCAAGAGCCACGTTGAATACATAGTGATTTTTCATGGCGGAAAGCTAGCAGGTTTTCCGATGAAGCAAGCTCACAGGATTATATTTTTTAGCCATCTGCGAAAGCTGGATCACTCCGCAGGAAGATAAAACTATGTACAGGTTTCAGTCCGGCCTGAATCAGCCAAAGGGACAATTGAGGGAGCGAATTGCGCGCTCAGTTGCCTCGACTACCCTGCAGCAAATGGTCGTCGCGCACCACTCCGGTTTTAAGAGCTTTCATCCCTGTGCAAAGGAGTGGTTTCTCCAGAACTTCGATGGACCAACAAAAGTTCAACTTTCTTCCTGGGAGCCCATTCAGAAGGGAGACTCGACCCTGATCTCCGCACCAACCGGTTCGGGCAAAACCCTCGCGGCGTTCTTTGCTGCTATCAACCGTTTGGCGTTTGAGCCACCCCAAGAGGGCCTTGGGGTGCGTGTCCTGTATATCTCTCCGCTCAAAGCCTTGGCCGTCGACATCGAACGTAATCTTCGCGCTCCGCTGGCGGGTATCGCGCAGACGGCATCAAAAAATGCCCAGACCTGCAACTCAATTCAGGTAGCAGTGAGAAACGGCGACACGTCGCCACGCGACAGAGAGCGCATGCGCCGTGCCCCGCCTGAGATACTGATCACGACTCCCGAATCCCTCTATCTGATCCTGAGCTCAAAGAGCCGCAGCATGCTTGAGCAAGTAGAAACCGTCATCATCGACGAGATTCATACAATGATCAGCGGCAAGAGGGGCAGCCATCTCAGCCTCAGCCTGGAGCGCCTCGAAGAGTTGCGCCAAGCTGAGGCTCCCCTGCAAAGAATTGGCCTATCGGCCACCCAGCGCCCCATCCAAGAGGTGGCGTCTCTCCTCGCTGGCTTTCATCACGAAAGCGGGCGGCTCGTGCAACGACCGGTCACCATTGTTGACGTAGGAGAAAAGAAAAAACTCCTGCTTCGAGTAGAAAGCCCCCTGGACCACGATGTCGGGAGCGAAGAGGAAGAGATGGAGCCCTCAACCGGGGGGACTGAAAGCGGCGCCTCTCATCTACCGGCCATCTATCCGCGTTTAGTCGAGCTCATCGAGTCCCATCACTCGACGATCATCTTCGTCAACAGTCGCGGCGCGGCCGAACGCATGGCGAATACAATCAACGAGTTGGTCCAGAAAGAGGTTGCCCGCGCCCACCACGGTTCGCTCTCTCAGCAAGCGCGTAGCGTGATTGAAGACGACCTCAAGTGCGGTCGTATCCCCGCACTCGTCGCCACCGCGTCCTTAGAATTGGGCATTGACATGGGCGCCGTCGACCTGGTGGTGCAAGTTGAATCACCGCCATCCATCGCATCCGGTCTGCAGCGAGTCGGTCGCGCGAAACATCAAGTGGGGGGCATCCCTGAGGGCGTCATCTTCCCCAAGTATAGGAGCGATTTGATCGCCTGCGCTACCGCTACTCGAGCCATGCTGGATGGAGCGATCGAGGAAAGCCACTACCCGCGGAATCCGGTGGATGTTTTAGCGCAGCAAGTTGTTGCCATGGTCAGCGTCAAGAATATTGATGTCGACGATCTTTTCGCCATCGTGCAACGTAGCGCTCCCTTTGAAAAACTACCCAAGCAGAGCTATCTCGACGTTCTCGATATGCTCAGCGGTCGCTACCCCTCGGACGATTTCTCCGAGCTGAAGCCACGCATCACCTGGGATCGACTCAGCGGCGAGCTGAGTCCTCGCGCTGGGGCTGGTCGCATTGCAATTATTAACGGAGGAACAATACCCGAGCGCGGTCTCTACGGTGTTTTTCTGTCTCCGTCCACATCTCCGGGCTCTCGAAGGGTGGGCGAGCTCGACGAAGAGATGGTGTTTGAGTCAAAGGTGGGCGACGTCATTTTGCTCGGCGCATCCTCGTGGCGCATCGAAGAGATCACCCACGACCGGGTGATTGTTTCTCCCGCACCAGGCGAACCAGGTCGTCTTCCTTTTTGGCACGGCGATGGTCGAGGCCGTCCCCTCGAATTTGGTCGCTTGATCGGTCAATTCATTGCGAAGGTAGCCACGCTTCCGTTTCCCGCCGCCCTGAAGCATCTCACCCAAGAGTATTGCCTCGAAGACGACGCTGCTCGGCAACTCATTCGCTACCTCGACGACCAAGTGCGCGAGGGAGCGTTAGTCACCGACAAGCAAATTGTTATTGAACGCTTCACCGATGATATTGGAGATCGACGCACCTGCGTTTTGAGCCCATTTGGAGCGAAAGTGCACGCGCCTTGGGCCATGGCTGTACGAGGCGCGCTCGTCGAAGAAAGAGGTTTGGACATCGACGTGACCTGGACGGACGACGGCCTAGTTTTCCGCATGACGCCTGGCGATGCAGAGCCAGCCTTGGAGGATTTTCTGCCCAATAGCGCCACCTTGGAAGACGCGATTGTCGGAAGGCTGGGTGAGACCTCCTTATTTGCCGCTCGATTCCGTGAGAATGCCGGCAGAGCCCTGCTTTTAACCAAGAAAAAACCAGGAGGCCGAACCCCCCTCTGGGCGCTGCGGCGCAGAGCGGCCACGCTCTTGGGGCTCGCCGCGCGCTTCCGCGACTTTCCGATTGTGCTCGAAACCTACCGGGAATGCCTCCAAGACAACTTTGACCTACCTGGACTGCAGGCTGTCTTAGGAGAAATTGAGCGAGGACAAATTACGATTGTTCAACGAGAGGTAGAAAAGCCCTCACCCTTTGCGGCATCCGTGCTCTTTAGCTTTGTCGCCCAGTTCATGTACCAAACCGATGCTCCTCTTGCAGAACGCAGAGCTCAGGCGCTGACGATTGACACCGATAAACTACAAGAACTGCTGGGCCAGCAAGCCTTGAGAAGGCTGCTCGACCCTGAGGTGATTGAAGAAGTCGAATCGAAGCTACAGCGCCGGCAATTCCCTCTCCGACATGCTGACGACTTGCACGATCTGCTACTCTCTTTGGGTCCCCTCAGCCAAGAAGAAGTTGTCGAGCGTATGACGCCGGGCACCAACATCGCGCCCCTTCTCTTAGAATTAACTCAGTCCGCACGGGTGCTCCGCGTCGGCAAGGATACAGCGCCCCTACTGGCCGCTGCAGAAGACGCCGCCCGGCTACGAGACGGCCTCGGCTACAATCTTCCCGCTGGCCTACCCCAAGCCTTCTTAGAACCTGTCGCGACCCCCCTCGAAGACTTCATCCAGCGACATGCCCGCACCCACGGGCCTTTTTCCTTTCGATCTCTCGAAGAACGCTTTCCCTCTTGTGGTGCTGACCTAAGGAATTCCCTCGACAAGCTCACTCAAGAAGGTCGCTTGTTACGGGGGCAGTTTCTGCCCCAAGGATCAGAGGACGAGTGGGTAGACAAAGAGGTACTGCAGCGGCTCAAGCGCCTGTCTTTACAGAAGCTGCGGGGCACGATTGAGCCTGTGCCACAAAGCACCTTGCAGCACTTTGCTCTTGATTGGCATCAGCTGAAAGGGGAAGCCCTGACTTCGCTCAAGGACACGCCTTTTCAAGACTTCGCCAAAAAGGAACGCCCCGGCGGGCTCGAGCTCCTGCTCGACACTGTTGAGCGTCTTGAGGGAATACCTTTACCAGGAGAAACTCTCGAATCGGAGATACTTCCACGACGCTTGGCATATGTTGCCTCCGATCTCGATCAACTCTGCATGGCAGGTGAAGTGCTCTGGCAAGGGGTGCGAGGAACCACGCCCCAGACGGGACGCATCGCGCTCTACCTCAGTGAGCATTTCGCCGATTTCGCTCGCCGCCCTGCGCCTCTTGAAGGCGAGCTCTACGACGCTATTCGCGGCACACTTGCAGGCAGTGGCGGAGTTTTCTTTCAAGATATATCCTCGGCGGTCAAGGGTTTTTCCCACGACCTCTTTGACGCTCTTTGGCAGCTCATCTGGAACGGTGAGGTCAGCAACGATACCTTGATGCCGCTGCGGCGGCTGATTGCAGCGCGCACCTCAAAAAAGATCCACCAGGGGAGACGCCCCCAGCGAGGGAGTCGTCGACAGAGGCATCCTCATGCACGGACCCCAGGCACCGAGGGCAGATTCTGGCTGGTCAGCGAACGTTTTCAAAACAAAGCGCCCGAGCTTCGCACGAGAATCAAAGAGACGGAGCAACTCTTGCGGCGTCACGGAGTGCTCACGCGCGAGTCACTTTCGATGGAGGAAAAGCTCGGAGGGTTTTCGAGCGTTTACCCCGTCTTGAAAGTCATGGAGGAGCGGGGACAAATCCGCCGGGGATTCTTCGTAGAAGGTCTAGGGGCCACCCAATTTGCCACCGACGGTGCCGAAAGCCGGCTTCGCGAATTGAAAAGCCCCCCCACTCAAGAAGTCCAAGAGCTAGCCGCCACCGATCCAGCGAACCTCTATGGCTCAGTGATCAAGTGGCCTGAGAACCTGACCGGCCGAGCTTCCAGGTCGGCGGGCTGCCGCGTCTTTCTAAGCAATGGCGAACTCGTTGGCTTCCTCACACGCAGTCAAAAGAAATTACTCACGAACTTTAGTGACGATCCTGCTCAGCAGCGCAAAGAAGAAGAAGCCTTGGTCTATGGGCTGATCCTTTTCCTCCATCACGACCAAAGGAGCAGCTATCTCCTGGAAGAGGTCAATGGAGTCAACGCGAATGACAGCGCATTGCTTCCCGCACTACAACGGGCGGGTTTCCGAAAGCAACGGGCTGGGCTCCTCTGGCGGGCAAAACAACTCAACCCCTCGGCTAGCCATGAAGAATGGTTTCGTGAGATTCGCTGACCCCCCCTGCGGGTTGAACAACGAAAAGCGCGACACGGTAATCAGTAAGCCCAGAAAAGCATACCTTTGCCCACTCTAACGCACTCCAGTGTGTTTAACGTCAGCGTGATTTTTCATTAATTATTGGAATTTTGAAAGCGCTGTCGACCAGTTAGATGCTTCTGACTGGTCAGCACGGAAGAATCCCAGCAAACTCAACGCCGATGCGCCGGGTGTGTTTCTCTTTGATACAAAGAATTGCTTGTACCGCCCTGCTCTGCGTTGCCTGCAATCAAGTCGAAAGCACAGCACCCGATCGCGCAGAGCCTCCGCCGCCTCCAGAGGATGATCTCCTTGCCCCCGAGCAACCGAGTCGAGTCCGCCGCTTGAGTCATGAACAATGGCGGTTAAGCGTGGGTGAGCTCTTGGCCGTCAGTCAAGACCAAGCACTGGCTTCACTCCTGGATGATACGGTGCAGTCTTTCCCCAAAGACTCCCGTACGGCCGGCTACATTTTTGATGCTCCAGGAGAATCCCTCGCAGTAGATGCGCTGCTGTGGAACTTCTACTCCCGCGGGGCTCAGGCCTTGGCGGAGGCCGTGACGTCTCAGGAAGAATATCTGCAAAACATCTGGCCCCCCAACCTCCCGCTCGAAGCCGAGGAAATCGCAGGATTTATCGAGGATTTCGGCGAAAAGGTGCATCGTCGTCCTCTCTCTGCCGAGGAGCTCAGCACTTACGAAAACCTCTACGCGGCTATCGCGTC